>CAZDUU010000131.1:0-6130 GCA_964508675.1 uncultured Bacteroidales bacterium
GTTCTGGCGCTTGGGCATGCACTGTTTGCAAAACGATTTGATTTGGTAAAACTTCGTTAGAATTACATTACAGGTAGAAAAGCTGATCCCTATGATACATATAATTATATTCAGCAGCAATGTGAGAAAGCAGGACAGAAAGCCCGATTTTTTATCTTAACTGCCGGGCCGTCTGAATATGACCGAAATCTGAATCCGACCCATGTGTTGTTCGGAAAAACGATTCGTGCCATTGCTGAAAAAAGCAATATTTGTCTGCATGCCTCTTATTATTCTGCTGAAAAAAAAACCGTGATAAAAGAAAAAGAAATGCTGGAGAAATCGGCAAACACCCTGATTTTAGCAAACCGCTTTCATTTTCTGCGCTTTCAATTTCCGGAATCTTATCAATTGCTTATTAAATCTGGAATAGAAGAAGATTATTCAATGGCATATCCTGATATTCAGGGTTTCAGGGCAGGGACCTGCTCGCCCTTTTATTTTTTCGATTTAATTAAGAATGAAGAAAGTCAGTTGCTGGTTTATCCGATGCCTTTTATTGACCGGACTTTTATTGATTATGGTAAATTAAATCCCGAACAATCGTTGGGGCAGATGAAAGCGTATATCCGGATGATAAAAGAGCAAGATGGTGTGTTTGTATCTTTATGGCATAATGAAACGTTACAGGATAATGAATATTGGCAGAAATGGCGTCGTGTTTTTGAAGAAATATTAGTATTTTCGCAATCATGACTTTGAAGCACCTTACACACGAGCAGATAAACAAACAACAATGGGAAAAAACCATTCTGGAGTCCTTTAACGGCAATCTCTATGCTTTTGCATGGTACCTCGATATTGTAAGTCCGGGTTGGGAAGCACTTGTTTCTGACAATTATGATGTAGTGATTCCGCTTCCTGTCAATAAAATGTTAGGTTACAGAGCAATGCAGCAGCCGTTATTTACACAGCAGCTTGGGGTTTTTGCTTCAAATGTTACTTCATTAAATCAGGCGGAAGAATATCTCAATCAGGCTTTGGACTTGTTTTCATATAGCCAGTTTCAGACAAATAAACATAATATCATTGATAGCCACAAACTGAAAAATGCCGGATTGCAGGAAAAAATAAATTATGAGCTCGATCTGATTCCTTCTTATTCATATCTTTGGAAAAATTACCATAGCAACACCAAACGCAATGTTCAGAAGTCAAGAGAAAATAAATTGACTTTAAAAATAAATCACATCAGCGTTCAAACGTTTGTGAATTTTATCCGTAAAAATGTCGGGTTTAAAGTTCCTCAGTTAAAAGAAAAGGATTATTTAAAAATGCAGCAGATTATAAGTTTTGCCGATAAATTTAAGTTTGGTGAAAATTATGCTGTTTACGATGAACGTGAAAGGCTTGTATCATCGGCATTTTTTGTTTTTTCACACCGAAAGGCATATTATCTTTTTGCAGCCAACAGCCCGATTGGAAAAGAAAAAAGAGCGATGTTCTATTTAATTGACGAATTTATTAAACGATATGCGGAGAAAAATGTAATTTTGGACTTTGAAGGTTCCATGATACCGGGTTTGGCCAGATATTATGAAAGCTTTGGGGCATCGGCCGGAAAATATTATTTAATTAAATCAAACAGATTGCCATGTATTCTACGTTGGATAAAAAAGTAAATAAAATGAACACAAAGAATTTAGGAGAGGATAAAACCCTGCTCAATCAGTTTGTTTCGGAACTCAGAGACGAAAATATTCAGACTGACAGTATGCGATTCAGACGAAACCTGGAACGTATAGGCGAAATCTTTGCTTACGAAATTAGTAAAACGCTTACATACGAAGAAAAGCAGGTGGTAACTCCTTTAGGCATATCGAATGTTCAGCTTCCGGTTGAAAAACCTGTTTTAGCTACTATTCTTCGTGCAGGATTGCCTTTGCATCAGGGACTATTGAACTATTTTGATGCTGCAGATAATTCTTTTATCAGCGCTTTTAGGAAATATAGCAAAGACGGAACATTTCATATTGAATTGGAATACATGTCTTGCCCAAGTCTTGAAAACAGGACACTTATACTGTGTGATCCCATGTTGGCTACTGGTTCTTCAATAATATTGGCTTATAAAGCACTCCTTTCAAATGGTATTCCCAAGCATGTTCATATTGTGACCGTTGTCGCCAGCAAAGAGGGTGTTCGGAATATTCAGAAAAGCCTTGATACAAGAAATATAACCATTTGGACTGCTGCTATTGACGAAGAACTGACGGTTAAATCTTATATCGTTCCGGGAATCGGCGATGCAGGAGATCTTGCTTATGGAAGTAAGATATAAGTATGCTGGGAAAGATACTCTCATTATTATTACTTAGTGGGATAAAATTTATCTTTGCTTTTCCAATCGCTTATAAATTACATTTTTCATTTATAAATACTTTTTTAGTTACCTCTGCAGGTGGCGTCATGGGTATAATATTTTTCTCTTTTTTCTGGGAACATGTTATTCGTCTTTACATGTGGTTTGTTCATTCCTATTTATACCGTTATCCTAAAATAAGAAAACCGCTGCAAAAATTTAAACGATATTTTGTAAAACCTAAACACGAAAGACAAGTGCCATACAAAAGGAAACGAAAATATGTATGGTTGAAGAACAATTCGGGTATTTTAGGAATTGCTTTGCTTACGCCTATATTATTATCTATTCCTTTAGGAACATTTTTGGCTGTTCGCTTTTTTGGCAGAAATGCAAAAACAATACTTTTATTATCAGTTGTGTTGGTTTTTTGGTCTGTGCTGATCAGTTGTCTGATTCATTTCGCCGAAGTTCGTTATTAGAATCATCCTTTTTTTTAGGCTTATATAGAAGTGCCCCACCCATGAGTGCGCCATATAGCATAGACATATATGGATTAGAAGTAATAGGGCAGGAACCGGAGCTGCATCCGATAAAATAGTAATATGCAAATCCGCCTGTCATCCCAATAAGACAGCCCAGGCAAGTACGATTAAATAAATATTTTTTAATGAATTCCATAATTCCTAATTGTTTAATAATTGAAGTGCATTCCAGGCCATGAGCCCGTGTGTCAGTGAATAAACGTCTTCGTTAATGTTAAAATTGGACGAGTGAAGCGGAAATGATGTTTTAGTTGTTCCGCCTGTGCCAAGTCTGTACATGACAGCCGGAAAGTGTTCTGCAAAATAAGAGAAATCTTCTGCGGTCATGCGCATTTCAAGTTCTTTTACCTGCTCGTTTCCAAGGTATTCGCGGCCATATTTAAAAAGTTGTTGTGCGATTTTTTCGTCGTTGATAAGAGCCGGATACCCGTTCAGAATAAAAACATCTGCTGTGGCTCCCATGGTTAAAGCTATTTCTTTGGTCATTTTTTCTACCAATGATAAAGCCTCTTTGCGCCACTTTTCGTCAAAAGTTCTGAAGGTGCCTTCAATCTTCACTTCGCTGGGAATAATATTAGTTGCTCCGTTAGCGATCACCTTGCCGAAAGAAAGTACACTTGGAATAGTAGGAAGCGCTTTTCTGCTTACAATTTGTTGCAAACTGACAATAATTTGCGAAGTGATGAGAACTGTATCTGTAATCTGATGCGGAGTAGCAGCATGTCCGCCTTTTCCCTTTACTGTGATGTAAATTTCATCCGTTGAGGCCATATATCGGCCACCTTTTATCCCGATATATCCTGCAGGAAGATCCGGGAATACGTGTTGTGCAATCACCGCATCAAACGTCTTATCTTTTAAAATATAATCTTTAAGCATGGCCTGTGCCCCGCCGGGCAGTTTTTCTTCAGATGGCTGAAAAATAGCCCAAATACTGCCATTAAATTCGTTCTTTAACTGATGGAGAATATATAGACTTCCGAGCAATGAAGCCGTGTGCAAATCGTGACCGCATGCATGCATTACGCCTTTGTTTTTTGAACAATAGGAAATGTGATTCTGTTCTTCTACAGGCAAAGCATCCATATCAGCTCTTAAAGCTATATTTTTTCCGTTTTCTTTTCCGTTTATCCAGGCAACAATACCATTACCTCCGATGTCGTTTTTGTAAGGAATATTCCATTTTTCCAGCCATTTACAAATATAGGCAGCGGTATTTTTTTCCTGTAGAGAAAGTTCAGGATTTTGATGCAGGTATTCCCTTATCTCTTTTACCAATGAAGAGCTGTTTTTAGCAAACTCTTTTATTTGATCAGAATTAATCATTTTCCAAGTATTAATTTAATACCGGTAGCCAGAAGCAAGACTCCAAATACTTTTTTTAAAGTATCCACCGGCATTTTGATGGCCCATGCCGACCCAAAATATGCTCCAACAAAAAAAGCAATGGCAAGAATAGCAGCGTATTTAAAGTTGACCATACCGGCTTTATAGTAATTTATTACAGCTAATAAACCTGTTGGTGCAAGCATAAATGCAAGACTGGTAGCGTTAGCTTCTTTTTGGCCAAGTCCCATGAAAAACATTAACGCAGGAATTACGATGATACCTCCGCCAACGCCCAGCATTCCTCCCATAACTCCGGTTATGAGGCCAATGATTAATAAAATGGTCCATTCGTACATAGAAGTATTTTTTATATTGGCAAACCTACATAATTATTTTAATAATAACAACAACAGGCTTTTGCTGACATTTTATTCAAAAATTACTTGATAGATGAAATAGTTATCTTTTGAGCTTGCTTTTATAAAATATAAACCTGAAGGCAAATCACTTCTGTTTATTTTTATTTCGTTTTTATCACTAATGACTTTTGAGAAAACGATTTTTCCGGTAGCATTGAGAATTTCTATTATTTCAATATTTAAATTGTCTTGCTGAATGGTCATGCTTTCTATTACCGGATTAGGAAAGATAGAGAAATATGATTCGCCTAAATCCGTCATATTTGTCCAGCAGGGGGTTGTTATTGCACAATAGGTTATTCCGTTGCTGATACTTCCATTATTGATATCAAATCCGCCGGCAGGAGTGCAATAATCAAAACTTCCTAAAACGCTTCCATTATTTACACTGTTAACTGCAACACAAATAGTTCCCGGATTTGTTCCGTCAAGTATATCAATATTGGTAAAATCATGATTAATAACGGTATCTCCGTAATTATACCAGTGAGCATCATGGTTCAGAGTGTCGCCGTTTGTACAATCATTACTTATTGTAAGGTTTTTGCCTTCATTGATAATAAAAGTTCCGGCATTGGTATAGTCGGTGAAGTTCATAACACCATCATTACTTGAAGAACCATTGTTGTAATGATTTACAAATTGAGTCTGACCATTATTATAAAAGGTTCCGGCATTAAAAAAATTTACACCAGTAATGGTATTGTCATTTGTGAATATTCCGGAGCTATATAGGTTATTAGACTGAACAGTTCCTGTGTTAGGTAAATTAATGGCGAGATAAAGACTGTCAATGGCATGAAAGGTTCCGGTGTTCGTAAAACTTCCATTGAAAAAGGCCACTTTAGAAAGGGTTACGGTTCCTGCATTGCTAAAGCTTCCCCCATTCTGAGCTAAACCACGGAGTGATGAATCCTGTATTAAAGAACCACTGGCGTTAACAGTTATTGAACCGCTTGAATAACCCCAATCCATGGTTAAAGTAACGGTATGGTTAATAATGACATCGTTGCCAGGAGTCGGAATGCAGTTACAATCCCAAGTTGTTGGCATCATCCAGTTACCATTGGCTACTGATGTTCTTGTTTGCGAAAAAGCATTGCTAAACAGAAAAATTATTAAACTTAAAGTAAAAATTTTTTTCATAGGCATTATTTTTAGGTTTAGATATATTGATATTTAGAAATCTAAGCTGAGTGAAAGATAAAATACCATAGGCATAATCATATTGTTTTCAACCCCCCATGCCCAGTCTGCTCTTACAAAATAGCCCAGCAGACGACTTCTTAAACCAAATCCATATCCCCAGACAACAGGATCTCGCTTTTTATCAATGATAATAGTGATTGCGCCTGATGTGACAATTTCGGTGTTATAAGCATTTTGTCGGCTATAGGGAGAACTTCCGCTCCATGCAGTTCCAACATCAACAAATCCGATTACCTGGAAATTTTCAAGAAAATAGCCAGTGGAATACAGAGTTGCTGTACAGAAGG
>CAZDUU010000132.1:0-6089 GCA_964508675.1 uncultured Bacteroidales bacterium
AACGTGATTATGCTTATGCCGGGTCATTTTATGCATTTACAATCTGGATTGGCCTTGGAATAGCGTCGCTATGGCAAATATTCAGTAAAAAAATCAACCCGACAATCACTGCCGGGGTTCTGACAGTTGCCGGTTTATTTGCTGTTCCTTATATTATGGCAAAAGAAAACTGGGACGACCACGACCGTTCAAATCGTTATACCCCTCGCGATTTTGCAAAGAATTATCTTGAATCATGCGAAAAGAATGCTATATTGTTCACAAACGGCGATAACGACACATTCCCTTTGTGGTACGCACAAGAAGTTGAGGGCATCAGAACAGACGTAAGAGTTGTAAACCTGTCACTCCTGAATACAGATTGGTATATTGAACAAATTAAATATCGCGCATACGATTCAGATCCTGTTCCCATTTCATTTACTTATGATCAGATTGCAGGCGAACGGAGAACTTATTGCCCGATTATTGAACAAATAAAAGAACCTGTTGACATAAGCAAAGTACTTGATTTTGTAAAGAGTGATGCTCCAGACGCAAAAGTTCCCATTTCAAGCACAGAAAGTATCAATTATATTCCGACCAAGAATTTCCTCTTCCCTGTTGATTCTGCAACCGTAATGCAAACCAAGCTAATAAAGCCCGAACAGGCATCGAAAATTGAAAAACAAATGATCTGGAAAGTAAAGAAAAATTATATTTTCAAATCTGAACTTGCTATTCTCGATATCATGAATCAAACAAAATGGAAACGTCCCATTTGCTTTGCTATAACTGTTGGAGATGCTTACTTAAACATGGAAGATTACTTCCGTCTAGATGGTTTGGTTTACCGTCTTACTCCTGTTAAAACAGATAATTATGACGGACAAACCGGATGGATTGACACCGATATTTTGTATGATAAGCTGATGAATAACTTTGTATGGGGTAATATTGACAAAGAAGGTGTCTATCTAGACGAAAACAACTTACGTATGACCATGAACTTCCGCAATGTATTTGCACGTCTTGCCAACGCTCTTTTGAGAGAAGGCAAACGCGATTCTGCAGTGAAGGTTCTTGACCATGCAATGGAAGTTATGCCCGAAAAGACTGTTCCCTACAATGTATTTGTACTTGGAATTATTGAAGCCTATTTCAAAGCTGGCGAAACCAAAAAAGCTCTTGATATATTTAACGGTATGAGAAAAATGACCGAACAGGAACTGAACTACTTCTTATCACTCGACCATAAGAAAGCTCAGACACTTTCTTATGAAGCACGTCGTTCTCTTACAGTTTACAATGAGTTGGGAAGAATTGCCAAGACCTACGCTACAGATTCTGTTGCCGTAAATAAAGAATTAGGAACGACTAAAGGAAATAGTCAACCGGCAAGTACCCTCTCAAATGAAATCGAAAACCAAATGAAAATATACTACGAAAAATTTATGACACTGTTCCCTCAGGATGCAGCTAACTCAGGCATGGAAGAGTAGAATATAAAATTTGTGAACGAAAAAAAAATATACCTCACATTTGATGACGGACCAACACCCGAGGCAACGCCTTGGGTGTTGTCGCTTTTAGACAGGCACCAATTTAAAGTAACCTTTTTTTGCCTGGGAAAACAAGCTCTACAGCATCCCGAATTGATCGAAGAAATAAAAAAAGCAGGACACAGCATAGGAAGTCACGGATTTGAGCACTTAAAAGGCTGGAAAACAACAAATAATTTATACATTGAAAATACTCATAAAGGAGCAGATATTCTTAAAACAAAACTGTTCAGGCCACCATATGGAAAAATAAGCCCTATTCAGTGGCTGAAGCTCAGAAAACAATATCAAATCATTTTATGGGATTATTTATCTAAAGATTATTTGCCCAAAGAAAAATTAAACCGGTTCTATCACAAGCTCATCAAGCATACAAAGCCTGACCGCATTATTGTTTTTCATGATTCTGTAAAAGCACTTCCTCAACTAAAATCACATTTGGAAAATTATTTTATTTGGCTGAAAGAAAATAATTACATAACATTAACACTTTAATCTTTCTTTTTTGTATACACCATTTTTCCATCTTCGGAACTATTTTCATAGTCATATAAAGTACTTTTCGCAGGACTACCCGGATTATACGTCATATCATATTTACCATCCAATATTATCACCATTTTATCATTTCTTAACTCATCCAGTTTTAACCTGTACATAGGGCATTTGGTTCCCTCGTAAACATAATTAATACCGTAGCCTACCATTCTGTCAACTTCTTTCGTTACATAAAGTTCAACATATTCTTTATTTTTCAAACCCTCTTTCTTTATTTCACTACCAAATACCCAGTATCCTTCCTGATTATTAATATAATCACCATTATAAGTTACTCTTAAAAACTCACCATTTTTTCGAATAGTTATTTTATCCATAAATGTAAAATGGCCCTCTGAAGTGGTACCATATGATCCATCAAAAGTGACACTTTGATTACCATTCTGACCGGAAAAGATAGCCTTGCCCGAACTTAAGTGCCACTCTCCGACTAACCTCGCTTTTCTAGAACGAAATGAAAAGAAAGGATCATTTTCACCTTTTTTGCAGGATTGAAATGAAAATAAAATAACTGATAGAATGATAATTAAGAGTAAAATCCTGAATGCTTTTCTTATAAAACACTTATGCATTAAATAATTGCAAAAATAACATTAATTGCAATGATAATATAATATTTCTAAAAAAGTTATTTTTAAAACATTAACTTGTTAATATATTTACACTTAACTCAAATCCCTTAATATATAATTTTTTTTAACATTTTTATAATCTGATATCAAAAACCCCCTTAAGTTATCAACAAAGTCAAATTACTATCATAATGTTTATGCCATTTTTAAGGATTAAACCACATGTTAATCAGCATTTTCGTCAATATTAAACTATTGTTGATAAATTAGTTTTTTTTAAATGGTTTGTAATACCTACCTTTGTAACCCGAAATAACCAAATCTTTTATATATGACAAGAAAAAATGTAATAATCATCGGGGCAGCGGGACGTGATTTTCATAATTTCAACGTGTACTTCCGCGGTAATGCCAATTACAATGTTGTTGCCTTTACAGCAACTCAGATTCCTGACATTGATGGTCGTAAATACCCAAAAGAATTAGCAGGTGCAGACCTCTACCCTGGTGGTATTCCCATTTATAACGAAGCCGACTTACCCAAACTCATTAAAGATTTAAAAGTTGATATCTGCGTTTTTGCATACAGCGACGTTTCACATCAACAAGTTATGAGCATTGGTTCTACCGTTATGGCTGCTGGTGCAAGCTATATGATTCTGGGACCAAACGACACCATGGTGAAATCAACCAAACCGGTTATTGCTGTTGGTGCTACACGTACAGGTTGCGGAAAAAGCCAGACTTCACGCCGTATCATCGAAGTTTTAATGGAACTCGGTTTGAAAGTTGTTGCTGTTCGCCACCCCATGCCCTATGGTGATTTGGTAAAACAAAAAGTTCAACGTTTTGCTACAGTTGAAGATTTAAAATTCCACCAATGCACCATTGAAGAAATGGAAGAATACGAACCCCATGTTGTTCGTGGAAACGTAATCTATGCTGGTGTTGATTATGAAGCTATCTTACGTGCAGCTGAAGATGATCCAGATGGTTGCGATGTTATTCTTTGGGATGGTGGAAACAACGACTTCCCATTCTATAAAGCAGACCTCACTATCGGTGTAGCTGACCCATTACGTCCGGGTGCTGAAGTTAGCTTCCATCCAGGCGAAACAGTAGCTCGCATGTCTGATGTAATCGTTATCAATAAAATCGATAGCGCTTCATTGGAAAACATTAACTTAGTACGCGAAAACTTACGTCGTATTAATCCGAATGCTATCATCGTTGATGCTGCTTCTCCATTAACAGTAGATAAACCAGAACTTATTAAAGGCAAAAAAGTATTGGTTGTAGAAGACGGACCAACTTTAACCCACGGACACATGCGTATTGGTGCAGGTACAGTTGCCGCTCAGAAATATGGTGCTGCTGAATTAGTTGATCCACGCAACTTTGCAGTTGGCAAATTAGCTGAAACTTTTGCAAAATATCCTAATATTGGCACTTTATTACCAGCTATGGGTTATGGCGAAGAACAGGTTCACGATTTGGAACGTACCATTGACAATACACCTTTCGATGTACTTGTAATTGCTACTCCTATTGATTTGAGCCGCGTTATCCACATCAGCAAACCTCACGTTACCGTTGGTTATGAGTTGCAGGAAATAGGAACACCTAACCTTGAACAAATTTTGACTGAATTTGTAAAAAAAAAGGGCTTGGTAAAATCTAATTCCTGTTGCTAGGATAAAATAAAAAAAGGCTGCCCATTTGAGCAGCCTTTTTTATTAAAAAATAAATTTTAGCCTTTCTTAATATCTTATCAAAAAAAGCATTAATTTTGTCGAAATTATGTTTTATAACATATTTTTAACCTGTTTTATGAATTTTCAATTTAAACTATATAATCTATGAAACGAAAACTGTTAGTCTTGGGAGCTCTGCTCACTCCTGTTTTTATGTCTGCAAGCGAAGCCGATTTAAAAATTCCGGAACTCAGTTCCAATCAAAATCATCTTTTACTTTTTGGTCTTATTATTACCGTTTTGGGGTTACTTTTTGGACTTTATCAGTTCATGAAAGTAAAAAACATCAAAGCACATAAATCAATGCTTGATGTCGCCAATATTATTTTCCAGACCTGCCGTACTTATCTCATTCAGCAAGGTCGCTTTTTATCTATTTTATTCCTTATTATTGCTGCTATTATTTCATTCTATTTCGGATATTTACAACACAGCTCTTTTGGTGGTGTGCTGCTAATATTATTCTGGACTATTATTGGTATTCTCGGATCATACGGAGTAGCATGGTTTGGTATCAGAATGAATACTTTAGCTAATAGCCGAATGGCCTTTGCTTCATTAGAACGCAAACCGCTTAAACTTTTAAACATTCCCTTGGATGCAGGTATGAGTATCGGTGTTATGCTTATTTCTGTTGAGTTAACCATGATGTTGATTATTCTTTTATTTGTTCCCCGTGAATATGCAGGTGCAAGCTTTGTCGGTTTTGCTATCGGAGAATCACTTGGTGCAAGCGCATTACGTATTGCCGGAGGTATTTTTACAAAAATTGCCGATATAGGTAGCGATTTAATGAAAATCGTTTTCAATATTAAAGAAGATGATCCACGTAATCCTGGTGTTATTGCCGACTGTACAGGTGACAATGCCGGTGACAGCGTTGGTCCTACAGCTGACGGTTTTGAAACTTATGGTGTTACAGGAGTAGCTTTGATTTCATTCATCGTTCTTGCTGTTGGTTCAATGGTCGGCGGCAAGTTCATGGTTGATCCGGCTTTACAGGCAACATTGCTGACCTGGATATTTGTTATGCGTATCCTTATGATAATTACTTCAGTAGTAGCTTTCTATATAAACAAGGCATTCAGCCAGTCAAAATATGGCAATGTTGATGATATGGACTTTGAACAGGCGTCTAAGGTCATGTCGGTATGGCAGGAAGTCGTTATGAACGCCTATAGAGCATACGTGCCAGTTACGATAGCGTATAACGTTTCAATCGAAACTGTGGCTGAAATCGAGATGCGCTCTGACGAGCTTATTGGAATAAGCACGCAGGAGAGCACGGTGCGCAAATATCCCTACAGCACATCCGCCGCGCATGTCATAGGTTATATGGGCAGGATCACCGACCCGGACGAACTTGAAAAATACACGGCGCTCGGCTATGAGAATGACGATCTGGTTGGCATATCGGGTATTGAAACCACGATGGAAAGCGAACTGACGGGCAATACGACCGAGCGCAGGGGCACCCGGACGGTAGAGGTTGATAAGAGCGCCAAAATAACGCGCGTACTCGATACCACAAGCGCTGTCGACGGCAACGATGTGCTGCTCACCATTGACATGGAGCTTCAGCAGGTGGCTGAAAAAGCGCTTGAGGAGACGGTCAAAAGCATAAACGAAAAACAGAAAGGCCTGCTCGTAACAAAATATGATAAA
>CAZDUU010000133.1:0-6084 GCA_964508675.1 uncultured Bacteroidales bacterium
AGAACAGAATTGAGAAGAAACACAAAAAACCGAAGCAGTAAATTCCATAATACACGTAAAAACATCACAAGAACGTATCGCACAGTATAAAAAAATGATAAATGAATTGAAAAGCGAAAAAAATAAATTGGAATCAAAGGGACAGAATTCCAGTGAGATAGATAAAAAGATTGAAAAATTACAAACTTTAATTTTAAATCTATCAAAATGATGAAAAGAATATTATTTAAATATTTTTCATACAAATGGACTGCCTTGATAAGTTTCTTGGCATTTTTGCTCTTTAGCGAAATTTTAAGTGGCCAAACAACAATATTAAGTGAAGGTTTTGAAAGCGGAGTGCCACCGACTGGATGGACGATTATAGACAATAATTCTGATAGCTATAAGTGGAGCCAATCGAGTACATATCATTCTGGCTCTTATTCTATGTATTATGCTTATAATTCTTCATCGGCAGCAAATGATTGGGCGATTACCAAAAGTCTTTCGCTTACTGCAGGTGTTACTTATACGATTTCCTTTTGGTACGAGGTCTATAGTTCATCTTATCCTGAAAGCATGAAATTAACTGTTGGTAATGCGGCTACTGTGGCAGCACAATCAACAATTTTATGGACAGGCGCTTCTTTAACTAGTACAACATGGACTCAAGTAACAACTACTTATACTCCATCGACATCCGGAACTTATTATTTCGGATTTGATTGTTATTCAGCAGCTGATATGTATAATTTATATGTGGATGACATTTTAATAACTTCACCAGCTTCTTGCACAACACCAGGAGCTCCAACCAGTGTAACTGGAACTTCTACTGGAACAACATCCGCCAATTTATCTTGGGCTGCAGGCTCTCCTGCTGGTTCTGCAACTGTAACTTATTATTGGGTTGTTGGTACTTCATCTTCGGTTACTTATGGAAGTGGTGTTGCTCAAGGAACAACTACCGGAACTTCTGCTACAACTTCAGCGTTATCATGTGGTACAACCTACTATTTGCGCGTATATGCTAATACTAGTTGTGATGGAACAAGTTCTGCTTATACGACTTCAAGTTCATTTACTACAAGTGCATGTGAAATGACAGTTCCTTCTTCCGGAAGTAATTCTTATACTGTATGTTCCGGAAATTTATATGATAATGGTGGCTCCGGTGGAAATTATAGCAATAGTTGTAACGGTTATACTGTCATAACGCCTTCAACTGGCGGGATGATGGCTAGTGTTTCCGGAAGTATTACTTGCGAAGGAGGATACGATTATTTAACGATATATGATGGTTCGGGGACAGGAGGTACTGTTTTGTGGGGTGGCTCTGCACATGGTAGTGGAACATCTTGTTCTACATTTACTGTGCCTACAGTGACTTCAACAACTGGACCATTAACGGTGAAATTTTATTCTGATGCATCAAATGCCTGTGCAGGATTTAATTTAGCGATTTCTTGTGCTTCTACTTCTTGTACAACACCAGGAGCTCCAGCCAGTGTAACCGGAACTTCTACAGGAACAACATCGGCAAATTTATCTTGGGCAGCTGGTTCACCGGCCGGTTCCGCAACTGTAACATATTACTGGGTGGTTGGTACTTCGTCATCTGTAACTTATGGAAGCGGTGTAGCTCAGGGAACTACAACAAGTACTTCTGCAACAACTTCCGCACTAACGTGTGGCACAACATATTATTTAAGGGTATATGCATACACAAGCTGTGATGCAACCAGTTCTTCTTATACAACATCGAGTTCATTTACAACTTCGGCTTGTTGTACAACACCCGGTGCCCCTGCAAGTGTAACAGGGACCTCTACGGGGCAGACGTCTGCAAATTTATCTTGGACAGCGGGTTCTCCTGCTGGTTCCGCAACGGTGACTTATTATTGGGTCATTGGTACTTCATCTTCTGTTACTTATGGAAGCGGAATTGCTCAGGGAACTACAACAAGTACTTCTGTCTCAACATCTGCACTTTCTTGTGCTACAACATATTATTTGCGTGTATATGCTTATACTAGCTGTGATGGAACTAGTTCTTCCTATACAACTTCAAGTTCTTTTACTACCAGTGCATGCAGTGGTGGGCCTTGCGCAAGTGTTACATCAATGACAGCCGGGACTACATATACAGGCACATTGGCTACAACTGGTAGTGATTGGTCAACATATACTGATTGTGCTTATACTGAATCAGGAGATGAAGTTGTGTACTCGTTTACACCAGGTTCTACGGGTAATTATACTTTTACGGGTACTGCAACCTCAGGCGACCCTGATTTTTATTTAATGGGTTCATGTGGAAATACGGGCACCAATATAACCGGTTCCTGTTGGGATTCAGGAAATAGAACAGTATCATTAACTGCAGGCATTACTTATTATTTAGTTGTAGATAATTATTCAAGCTCCAGTAGCGCAGGATATTCAGTTGTTGTAAATAGTGCAGCAGCAGGGCCATCGAATGATGATTGTGCCGGAGCCATTACATTAACTGTTGGAGCCAGTTGTTCTTTTAGTTCCTATACCAATGCAAATGCTACAGCTACATCAGGTGTTCCTGCTCCGGGGTGTGCAAATTATTTAGGTGGCGATGTTTGGTTTAAAGCAACAGTTCCTGGAACAGGACATGTTATTTTAGATATGGATGATAATGTTGTAACAGATGCCGGTTTGGCTATTTATACCGGTACATGTGGTGCTCTTACACTGGTTGAGTGTGACGATGATGATAGTAATAACGGATTAATGTCCATGATAGATAGAAGCGGGTTATCTGCCGGTTCTACCATTTATATACGTGCCTGGGAATATGGAAATGATAATAATGGTTCCTTTTATATTTGTGCTTATGACCCTGGTATGGGTGCCTGCGGAAGTGTTACAAATATAGCATCTTGTGGAACGTCAACTACTGTTACTTCGGGTGGCGGTTCTGGCAATTGGAATAATCAGGAATGCGGTTCAGGAACTCCGGGAGTGGAAAAAATATTTTCATTTACTCCAACCTCAACAGCTGCATATTATTTAGTGGTAACTGCAGCTTCTTCATATATGACTTATGCATATCAGGCCGGGACATGCCAATCAACTGGCTGGACCTGTATGGCAAGACCAAATGTCCCCGGAACTTATGGTCCTTTTAACTGGACATCAGGAGTTACTTATTACATACTTGTTGACGATGAAGATGCTTCTTCTTCAACACATACTTTTTACATAAAATGTCCTGAAATACCTGGAACTTACTATCATCCTACAGCGGGCTTGCAGGGAACCTATTTAGGATCTTGTATGGTTAATACCTGTAGTGGAACTTATACAGATGATGGTGGTGCCGCGAATTATTCTCTAAATATAAACTCAATTTACAGAACATTTTGCCCAAATTCGACAGGAAAATGTGTAAGAGCAACTTTTAACAGCATGGATATTGAGGAAAATGGAACAAGTTGTTACGATTATTTAATTGTTAGAAATGGACCGACACAGGGAAGCTCTATTTTATGGGCTGGTTGTAAAACCTTGGCATCAACAAATAGTTTATTAGGAACATTTTCAAACCCCTTTACAGCTTCAAGTACGAGTGGATGTTTGACTTTTCAATTTTCTAGTGATAACACGACTACCCGTCCAGGTTGGAATATTTCTCTATCATGTGTGGATTGTGCGGCAGCTCCTACTAATAATGATTGTATTAGTGCATCACCAATTTGTGGAGCAACAAATGTGAACTCTGCTAGTCCGGGCCCGGGGATTACATCTACCTGTGGAGGATGTAATTTAAGTGAAAATTATTCTAACTGGTATTATTTTGAAATAACGAATAGCGGCCGTTTATATCTTGATATTAAGCCTGAAGACTTTTTCGAAGATTATGATATGGCTTTGTACCAGGCAAGTAGCTGCGCCAGTCTTGGAAATCCTGTTCGTTGTACTTATGCAATGACACCTCAATATTGTCAGCCAATTTCAGATAATGCTTCTTACTATATTTCAAAAGTGGCTTTTAATACAATTAGCAATACCTCTACATACTATAGTGACTTTTATGCAAATTATACAACTTCTATCAGTTCTACAGTAACAACTGGAAATTCCTATAATCTTCAGGTAACCGTTGTCGGGACATCAATGTATGTTGTGGCTTGGTTTGACTGGAACAAAAATCTGCAATTTGATTCAGGTGAATATTACTCCCTTGGAAGTGGAAGTAATACAACTTTGTCTACATCGATTACAATTCCGGGAACTGCAAGGCTTGGAAAGACAGCATTCAGAGTTTATACAACCAGGAGTGGTGCTGTTCCAAGTACAGGTGCCTGCACCAGTTACTCTAATGGCGAAATTGAAGATTATGCGATTTATATTTCTGATGGAACTCACTGCTCTAATGGTGTTAAGGATGTAGATGAAGTTGGCGTTGACTGTGGTGGTGTTGACTGTGTCCCCTGCAGCGCTTCATATTGGCCGACAAACACAGGAATGAACAGTACTGCAACTGATTATTCTGAAGATGTGACTGGTGATAGCTGGATACAGGGAATTCCTGTTAATGCGGGTGAATCGTATTACTTAATGGTGAATAACTGGTCGCCGGGTGCAAATGGCTTTGACCTGGTATGGAACTTTACAGAAGGTGGTGCAATGGACTGCTCAATTGTTGTTCCTGTTGAATTGGTCGATTTTGATGCAAAATTATTCGGACAATTTACAACATTATATTGGGAAACCGCTTCTGAAACCAATAATGATTATTTTACAGTAATGAAATCAACCGATGCCATTATTTATAAACCAATTGGTAGTGTGGACGGTGCTGGGAACTCGAATTCTATTCATACCTATACTTTTGATGATAATGAGCCTATTACTGAAACTACTTATTATAGATTAAAACAAACTGATTTTGATGGTAAGGTTACCTACTCTGAAGTTAAAGTCGTTTCGCCAAATGCTTCACAATCTTCTGTCCAACAATTTAATGTGTTTAACGATGTGAGTGAAGAAAACTTAAATATTACACTTATTGGCTATCCAAATGCAAAATTAGATTATGCAATAGTCGATGTAATGGGCAGAGTTGTTAAACAGGGAAAAATAAATATAGACGAAAATGCATTAGGTGGACTTAAATTATCAACGAATGATGTTGCTGCCGGTATTTACAATATAGTTATTACCGACGGTAAATATACAGCAAAGAAAAAGTTTGTAATAGTTAAGTAATTTTCTACGAACAGGCTATTGCACACCTGTTACAACGTGATAATTCTCCTTTTAAGCGTTTTTCAATTAATCCTTCAACTTCTTCTTTCAGTGGGGGTATTAATATTTGTTTTGTAATATCACTGGCAAATGCAAACATAAGTAATTGACAAGCTTCCTTGTGCGAAATACCTCTGGAGCGGAGATAGAACATTGCTTCTTCGTCAAGTTTACCTGTTGCTGAGCCATGACTGCATTTTACATCATCGGCATAAATTTCCAGCTGTGGTTTTGAACGTGCTTTTGCGGATGGATTGATAATTAAGTTTTTATTTGACTGATAAGCATTAGTCTTTTGAGCTCCTTTTTCGACAAGAATTTTACCAGAGAAAATTCCCGTGGCTTCATCATCCAGAATTCCTTTAAAGAGTTGATTGCTGTCGCATTGAGGAGCATGATGTTTAATAAAAGTGTTGTAATCAATATGCTGATTTTTATCTGCCAGCCATAAACCATTAACATTACAATTTGCCTCTGGTTCGTTTAAATCAGCCCAGATATTATTTCTTACCGTTCCTCCGTGAAGTGTGACAAAAACGGAATGAAACTGGCTGCCCTTACTTTGCTGAATATAATTATTTGTAATTTGAACAGAATGGTTATGAGCATTTTGCATGCGGTAAAAACTTAATTTTGCATTCTCGCCAAGAAAAACTTCCATCGTTCCATTCATAATAAATGGATTTGGATTTAGGCTGTGGTCGCAAACCAAAATCTGATTATCTTCGTTACTCTCACTAATAAACAAATGCCTCGGGTAAACCTGTACGGCTTCGTCAGCAACAACAATATTGATTATCTGAATCGGTTTTTCAAGTT
>CAZDUU010000134.1:0-6082 GCA_964508675.1 uncultured Bacteroidales bacterium
ATTTAAATAGCCTAACCCAAACTTATTGGCTAACTTCGCCGGTAATTGATTGTTCATTGGCCGATTCGGTAGAAGTTTCATTTTATAGTTCTTCCGGTGTAGAAAACCCGTCTTATGATCATTTATATATTCAGGCTTATAATGATTCAACATGGGTACAAGTTTGGAGCAATACTGCTTCGGTTAATGAAACAGCTTGGATGCTAAAATCTTATACAGTTACACAGGCAAATCATAATCCGAATTTTAGAATCAGGTTTGGTATTGGCGTTACTGATGCCAGTGTTACATATAAAGGATGGAATATTGATGATTTTAAAGTTTGGGGTAATTATGAATCCCCTTCTTCCGATGATAATTTGTGTGAGTTTACGTTAAGTCAGCAGGTGACGGTTTTAAATGAGATGTCGGTAAATGAAATTCCTGCCGAAACAGATTTTCCGGCTGTGGTTTCCATTTTAACAGTTGATGGAAAAATACTGTTAAAAAAAGAGGTGAGTTCAATGCCGGAAATTTACGATTGCCTAAAACCTTTTAGCGAAGGACTTTATTTTTATTCCATTGAAGCTAAAAATATGAAAATAGGTAAGTTAATTTTAACTAAATAATCCTTATCTTGGCAACCATTTTAGAGTATCAACGTCTTTAAAAAAATATATTTATGAAAACATTTTTTTCAATCATATTTTTTATGTCCTTTTTTTCAAGCTGGATGCAAGGACAAAATAATGAATATAAGCTGATTAAAGAAGAGCAGGGAGTTCAGATTTTTGCACGTGAGATGGAATGTCACGATGACATGAATGGCATTCATCAGCTTTTTTATCAGTTACAAGTTATCAATACAACAAGTATGCAGGCAACTATTACCTGGAACATAGACACCTGGATGAACGGAGCCTGTGTTACCTGTGGTAAACCCAAAACAGCTGAAAATACTTATACAATTGAATTGCCTCCTTCCGGAAGTGTTGAAGGAACTTGCGATAAAAATGGTCAGAAAGGATTGAAGGTTTATATAAAACAACTTCAAAATACGAGAAGCGCAGTCCTTTCAAAATTTGAAATAATAAATTTAAAAGTGGAATTTCATGAATAAGTTGATTTTATCCTTATTTGTATTAATATCTTTTTTCTATCAGTCTAATTTGTATTCACAATGTGGGATTGTAATAGACACCGTTTACTATAACGGAGATTACTTTTTAACTCCTGATACCATTAAGGTCTGTCAGGGAGATCAGGTTACTTTTGCTTACCCTGATGCCGGTTGTCCCACGTATATGATGGATAATAATTTCAATAATAATCAGATAGGCAACGGATGGTCCTCTAATGCTTCACCTATGTTTGATAATCCCTGTGGCCCGGGCCCGGATGGATCTACATATTTGTGGATTGGTCCGGCAACTAGTTTTCCCAGAAGATTAACGACTGTTAGTTATTCGGTAACAACTCAATGTCAGATTTGTTTTGATATGAAATATGCTTCACAGGCTGATGTTTCTCCTTGTGAAGGTCCGGATGAATCAACAGAAGGAGTTCACCTCCAGTTTTCTACAACAAGTGCCACTGGTCCGTGGATAGATATAAATTATTGGGATCCCAATGGTGGCTATGATGCTACTTTAACTACCTGGCAGCATTACTGTGAAAATGTTCCGGTGAATGGGACCATTTGGTTTAGCTGGTATCAGGATGTGACTTCCGGTAACGAATACGACCACTGGGGATTAGATAATGTACAGATTTTTTGTCCTCCTCCCAGTCAAACTATTGAAGGAGTTTTTAATGGTAGTGTTATTTCAACCAACACTTACATCTCAACAATAACCGCTCAAACAAGCGGGTATTTTACAGCAACCGTTTCAGATGGAACTTTGTCTGCTTCAGATAGTGTTTACGTGGATGTATATCCACCACCGGCAATGTCTATAAGTGGTTTAAATAACTCCTATTGCGTTACAGACGGTTCATCAAACCTGACCGGAAGTCCGGCACCGGGAGTCTTTTCAGGTCCGGGTATTACGGGGAATACGTTTAATCCCTCAACAGCCGGGGTCGGAACTCATACTATTCTTTATCATCATTATTATGTTACAACCAATTCAGCAACAGGCATCTTAACTTTCTTTTATGATGATTTTTCAACAGATAAAGGGTGGACTGGCTATGGAACTCAATGGACAAGAGGTTCTGCCACCACAAGCACGGGTTGCAGTGGCAGTCAGGATCCTGCACAGGATCATACTACCACTTTAGATAATTTTATAATTGGAAATTGGTTGGGAGGATGTTATCAAAACAGTTTGACTCAAATATATTATTTGACAAGCCCTGTAATAAACTGTTCAAATTTAAATAACTGTAGTATTGAATTTTATAGTCATAGTGGTGTAGAAAGCCCAAGTTACGATCATTTATATGTAGAAGCATACAATGGTTCAGCATGGCAACAGATTTGGACAAACTCATCTTCTGTTGACGAAACAGCTTGGACCTTAAGAACATATCCTGTATCACAAGCTACAAATAACCCAACTTTTCAGGTTAGATTTGGAATTGGCTCTACAGATGGAAGTGTAACATATAAAGGCTGGAATATTGACGACTTTAAGTTGAAATGCAATGGTTCTATCATTGTCACGGACACTTTGTGCGATTTTACCACAACTCAGAACGTAACTGTTTTGCCACAACCAACTTCAACATTTACATACACAGACTCAATCTGTCAGGGAAGTGTTACTAATATTCAATATACAGGAACGGGATCCGCAGGCGCAACATATACCTGGGATTTTGATGGAGGAACCGTATTAAGCGGAACTAATGCTGGGCCCTATATTATTAATTACTCAAATGCAGGAACATATAATTTAAGTTTGACAGTTGTTGATAACAGTTGCTCCTCTGTTCAGACACAACATGACTTGACTGTTTTACCATTCGGACATCCTTATTGTTGTATTCCACCGACTACAAACGCAGGTGCTGATGATAGCATATGCGGATTAACCTATTCGTTAGATGCGATTGCCTCGTTAGGAGTAGGAACCTGGACACAGATAAGTGGCCCCGGAACATCGTCATTTCAAGATAACCATTCTGTAAATACTTCGGTGACTGTTAGCAATGCAGGTACATATGGCTTCGACTGGCATGAAGTTAATGGAACCGGTTGTGAAGACAGGGACACTGTTCTGATTACTTTTATTCAGCAACCCGTAGCAAATGCAGGACAAAATATCAGTGTATGTTCTTTGAATACGGCATTAGCAGCTGTCAGCTCAACTGGTTTGGGAACCTGGACTGTAGTAAGTGGCCCCGGAACTATAGCATTCGATAATGATCACAGCCCAACTGCAAGTACTACGGCTTCTCAGTCAGGAACTTATACATTGCAATGGTCAGAAAACAATTCAGGATGTACTTCTTCTGATCAGATGAATGTAATATATACAATGCAACCAAATGCAAACGCAGGAACAGATACCGCTTTATGCTCGTTTACTCATCAGTTAAATGCGATACCTAGTTATGGAACAGGAACCTGGTTGCTTGAATCCGGAGCCGGTACAGCGACATTTTCAAATGTACATTCTCCTAACTCATCAGTTCAGGTAAATACCCATGGAACCTATACCTTTATTTGGAATGAAGACAATTCAAACGGATGTACAAGTAACGATACAGTACAAATTACATTTAATTATATTCCTACTTCAACGTTTACACTTCCTTCGATTCAATGTTTTAATGATACGATAGCTGTTACATATATAGGAAATGCATTACCACAGGCTACTTATACCTGGAATTTCGGAAGCGCTATAATTCTTTCAGGAACAGGTGCTGGACCTTATGCTATTGCTTACAATCAGACAGGGACATTCACTGTAAGTCTTCAGATAACACAGAATGGTTGTACTTCTGGTTTAACAACTTTACAAACTACAAATCCAGAAGCTGTAAGTGTTGCTTTGTCAAAAACTGACGTTACATGTTTTGGATATAATGATGGTGTAGTTACAAGCTCCGTTACAGGAGGAACTCCCATATATAATTACTTGTGGAACAACGGCTCTTTTTTCGCAAACCAGACTCAGGCTACAGCAGGCTGGTATTTCTTAACAGTTACTGACCAGAATGGTTGTAAGGCAAGTGCAAATATTACTGTTGCAGAACCGGCTAAGCTTTCGATTGATATGATAGATTCGATGGCAATTTGTAAAGATTCTACAATTACAATTGTTTCCTCGGCAACAGGAGGAACATCGCCATATACATATCAATGGAATAACGGATTATTTAATAATAGTATTACAGTGACTCCTACTGTTACCACAACTTACTCGCTAGTTGTTACTGACTCAAAGCAATGCAATGCTCAAAAGAGTGTAAAAATTAAAGTTTATCCACAGCTAGATTTTACAGCATCATCGCCCGTTGATAGTATTTGTCTTGGCGAAAGCGTGGTAATAAATACTCAGGCAACAGGAGGAATGGGAGCTCCCTATACATATTATGTGAATGGCTTGCTTACAACTACACCTATTTACCTATATCCTAATGATTTACAACAAACATATCAGGTTTTGGTAAAAGATGGTTGTAATTACACAGCAACAGTGAATATTCCAATTTATGTTTATCCAGCAGCCAGTTTAAATACAAGTTCGGACATAATGAATGGTTGTGCACCTCTGAAAGTTCAGTTTAACGAAAGCAGTCCTGACGAAGGGCAAACTTATGTCTGGAACTTTGGAGATAATTCGTCGGCATTTACAAAGAATCCAAAACATATATTTAATAACCCCGGAACTTATAATATTACTATCACAGTGACGAATCAGCATGGCTGTCAGGTTACCAATGTTATTCCTGCATGGATAACTGTATATCCTTTGCCAATAGCGCAGTTTATTTCTGATCCTTCCATAGCTACTGTTGTAAAACCAGAGATTGTTTTTACTAATTATTCCACATTGGCAGATAGTGTGATGTGGTTTTTTGGTGATGGGGATTCTTCCAATGCTTATAATCCTTATCATTTGTACCCAGCTAAAGTACCTGGTGTATATCAGGTTAGCCTGGTAGTCTTTACACAAAACAAGTGTACAGATACGGTTCGGGGTATAGTAGAAGTTCGTGATGTGTATACCTTCTATGCACCTACAGCATTTAGTCCAGATGGAGACGGAATCAACGAAGTCTTTTATGTAACCGGGCATGGCATTAAAGAAGAAACTTTCAGTATGAAAATATATGACCGCTGGGGTGAAATCGTTTTTGAAACCGACGATATAAGTGAAGGCTGGGATGGTAGAATAAAAGGAGGAAAAGAAGCTCCGGTTGGAACTTATACCTGGTTTATTAAATTTAAAGACGAGCAAAAAATCGCACACGACGAGTATGGTAAAGTAACCATTATTAGATAATATTTGTAAATGACTTACAAAATCTTTTTAATACTTGTTTTACTTTCTCATGAACTTGTTTTTTCACAAAACATAAAAAAAGTATTGTTTCTAGGAAACAGCTACACGTATGTAAATGATTTGCCTCAACTAACCAATAAACTTGCAAAATCAACAGGAGACTCATTATTTTATAATAGCAATACCCCGGGAGGATATACTTTACAAGGACATTCTACTAATACAACATCTTTAAGCTTAATAAAATCAGGAAACTGGGATTATGTTGTTTTGCAGGAGCAAAGTCAATTACCTTCTTTCCCGATAGAACAGGTTCAGATTGAAACTTTTCCATTTGCCCGGCAGTTAAATGACAGTATAAAAGCATATAACTCATGCGCAGAGACAATGTTTTATATGACATGGGGAAGAAAGAACGGAGATTCGCAAAATTGTGCAGAGTGGCCATCTGTATGTACATACACTGGAATGGACAGCTTGCTATATGAGCGTTATATGATGATGGCAGACAGTAATCATGCACTTGTTTCGCCGGTTGGCGCAGTGTGGCATTACATACGTAATGACCTCAAGGCTCAGCCGGTCCACCGCCGTCTGCGCCCCGTAGCGCTTCGTCAGTTCCTCCATCCGGATGACCATCT
>CAZDUU010000135.1:0-6075 GCA_964508675.1 uncultured Bacteroidales bacterium
CAAATTACCTATTCTCTCGGAACTTGCGTTGACTTATGATTGTAACTTAAAATGCAAATTTTGCTACGCAGGCTGCAATTGTACTACTAACCCGGCAGGGTCAGGAGAAGAACTGGACTTACAAGGTTTTAAAGCAATTATCAAAACCATATATGAGGAGGCTAAAGTTCCATCCATTAGTTTTACGGGAGGAGAACCCACACTTCGGCCTCAAATCCTTTCAGAATGCATTGCATATGCTCATAATCTGGGTATGAGAACAAATCTGATAACGAATGGTACACCTATAAATCTCGAACTTGCCACAAAACTGAAAGAAGCCGGATTGGATTCTGTTCAGGTAAGTTTAGAAGGCGTAACAGCCGAAACACACGACAAAATTGTTCAATCAAAGGGAGCTTTTGTAAAAAGTATTGAAACTGTCCGTATTTTTAAAAATCTGGGAATTCACGTCCACACTAATACAACACTCAATAAACTGAATATTGAAGAAAGTGCGCATTTCCCGGAATTTGTAAAAAACACGCTTCAACTTGACCGCTTCAGCATGAACCTTATCATTCCTGCCGGAAGCAGCACTATTCACTCAGATTTAGTTGTTAACTACACGGAAGTTGGGCAAATTATTCTCGAAATACAGAAACAAAGCAAGCTTCACAATGTTGAATTTATGTGGTACTCCCCTATTCCCATGTGTATATTTAATACCATAACCAACGAACTGGGAAACAAAGGCTGTGCTGCCTGCGACGGACTTATTTCTGTTGCGCCCAACGGAGATATACTCCCATGTGCCTCCTATGATGAACCTGTTGGAAATTTGCAGAAAGAAAGTTTTCAGAACATATGGAATGGCAAGCAGGCCTTCTTTTTCAGGGATAAAAAGTTTGTACATACCATGTGTACCAACTGTGACAGTCTGGCTGTTTGTAATGGCGGATGTCCGCTTTACTGGCGAAATGTAGGGTATAAAGAATTAATCAATCAAAAACAGTTATTATGAGTTTATTTCTTACAAAAAGTGAACAGGGAATTATTGTTTTCCATATATGGAAAAACCTCAAATACAGCAACAGGTTAATTATAAGCTTAATTCTTATAGCAGCTGGAATTACGTTGCAATACGCAATGTTCAACATTTTTCCGGGAATTATACTCGTATTTGCTGGAAATCTTTTTTTACTGGTAAAGGGCTATGATAAAAGAATTAAACTCAGCTCTTTTGATCACACGACCGAATGGACAAATACAGATTTAGAGCATCTTGAAAAAGTAGCAGAACTGAACAAAAAAGCTCAAAAATGGGATATCAGCGCCATTGATATTACCAATGGTCTCGGATTTTTTATTCTTTTCATCTTAATCATTCTTATGTTCATATTTGCAGCCTCAAATCCTTTACATTCAGATAATGGCAGCATTATCATTATTATCAATATTATTGTTTTACTTTTCCCGCATTGGGTTACCGGAGTTAAACGAATTACAACGGCTCCGGCATTGGTAAACAAAATCAAACTTTATCAGGAATTAATTAAAGTTTTTAATGTACAACTCCAAGACGAAGAAGTAAGTTTTCTGATGCTCTTGAAAGGGAAAGACAAAAAAATGCCGGCTGATGTAAAAATGAAAATTAAATTCAAAAATCAACCGGAAGATTTTCTCGGGATGTATGCCCAAATATCGTTGAATAACGTTCAAGGCAAAGATTATCCTTACTTTTATGTTGTTCTGGTAGCTAAAAAAAGTGCTAACATGTTCAGAAACGCTCTAAGGGTTGTCAATATGCCCAAAAACGTAATATGCGAGCAAGACTCGCAGGACGATGCAGATGTTTTTATTATACGACAATTTACAACAAGAACCAGCGGATATTATACGAATGAAATTGCTGTTAAATCTATTTTTGAAACAGGGATAGCTACTGCTAAAAAATTTTTGAAGTAACCGTTATTTCCTTTTTCTAGGATCTGGATAATAATATCAAATCATTTTCTTTAATAAATAGTAATAACGAGTGAAAAGATACTATATCTTTGTGCAATTAGTTAAACAACAATTTAAAAAACTAAATATATTTGTCAACGCTTATTAAATATCTTCATTTTAAACTTCTTTTAATTCTGATGTTGTTTCAGATTACCGGTTTATTTTCTCAAAATTCAAATTATTTTGTGGAGAATGTTGGACAAATATCTGATATTGAAACAAAGCAAAATATTCCTCAAATAAATTACTTTCTAAATACACATAATGCATTAATTACATTCTGGAAAAATAAAATATCCTTTTTATTCAAAAAAGATGTTGGCGATAGTATTCAATGGGACAGGATAGATCTTGTATTCTTAAATTGCAATGAAAATATTAAAATTAAATCACTTAATCAATCTGATTATTCGGAAATCATTAACAAAGGAAATAATACAAATAAAAAAGCCAGGTCTTATAAGGAATTATTATACAGCAATATATACAACAATATTGACCTTAAAATACTTACTACAAATAATTCATTTAAATATGAGTTCATTATCCACCCAAATGGCAACATCAACGACATTCAAATGCGATACGCATATGCAAAAAAACCTTCAGTTAAAAACAATGATAAATTATTAATTGAAAATAACAGAGTTTCATTTGAAGATGAAAAACCTGTTGCATTCCAATCAAATGACTCAGTTCTTTGTCGCTGGGAAATAAACAAAAACGGAAATGTTGGGTTTTCAGTTGAAAAATATGACAATAAAAAAGATTTAGTAATTGACCCTGCATTTTATTGGTCAACCATGTATGGCGAACATGCCTATGAGGTTGGGAAAAGTATTTGTGCTTTACATGGAAATTCCTTCGTGACAGGCACATGTAACAATACTTTTTTTCCCGTTTTAAATCCTGGAGATGGCGAGTATTTCCAAGGGACCTATGGAGGAGGAGACAAAGATGCATTTATATTAAAATTCAATGAAGAAGGTATTCTCAGATGGGCCTCTTTTTTGGGAGGATTACAGGATGACGAAAGCGCTTATATTTGTGGCCGGGATACAGCAGTTTTTATTTGTGGCATTACAGCTTCAACAAATTTTCCTTTATTAGACATAGGTAACGGAGCTTATTTCCAATCCTCAATTTCAAGCATCGGGAAAGAGTCTTTTATTGCAGAATTCGATACAAGCGGTTTTTTACATTGGTCAACTTATTTTGGAGGAAATGGCAATGAAGAAGGTCTTTCATTATATGCCAATGAAAATGAACTGGTTTTAGGAATGACAACTAATTCCACCAATATGCCTGTTGCAGATTTAGGTAACGGAGCCTATTTTCAAAGTACCACCAATAGCTTATGGGATGCTTATTTTGTTTCTTTTAATAATTCCAGACAAATTCAATGGGCAAGTTACTTTGGTGGCAGTAGTGATGAATATGGTAAAGTATCTATAACCGGCAATCATAATAAAATTTTCGCCTCAATAACTTCATTATCATCAAATTTGCCTGTAGTAAGCTCGGGAAACTTTGTTCAGTTAGCGAATAATGGCTCATCAGACGGCTTTATTCTAGCGCTGAATAATAGTAAAACTATCGCTTGGAGTACCTATTTCGGAGGTTCTTTGAGAGATAGTATAACTAGTATTTTTGCAAATGATACAGTTCTATATTTAGGTGGCAACACCGTTTCTTCGGACATTCCTCTTTGTAATCCTGGCACACCTGCATATTATGCAGATAATTATCAGGGTTTTCAGGATGGTTTTATTACAGAATTATCTGACGCAGGCCATTTATTGTGGAGCACTTTTTTTGGAAGTAATAAACTCGACGAAATAACATCCGTTGCATCGGATTCACAATATGTATGGATTTTAGGAAATACAGGTTCCATTCTACCTGTTTATACTCAGTCCGTGCTATCATATTACCAACCTGTATTCCAGGGAGGAGTTACCGATGGATTTTTGTTACAATTCAGGCATTCTAATCATTTCAAACAATATTGTTCATACATTGGCGGTACTTCAGACGATAATCTTGTTTCAGCTACGGCAGATAATGCATATGTGTATTTAACCGGCTACTCTACTTCCACTAATATGCCTTTATTCAGCAACGATTCTATTTCCTACTATAATGAGTTCTCAGGGCAAACAGATGTTTTTGTAGGGAAAATGAATGTTTGTTTTATGCCACGCATGCAAATAACTGCTGCAAATAATTACATCTGCAGAGGTTCTGAAATTCAAATAGGCATAAGCGATGCTGATGCATATTTATGGTCAACCGGTTCAACCAGTAATTCAATTAATGTTTCACCTGTAAGTTCTACAGAATACTGGGTAACTTGCTATAACAATGAAGGGTGTTTTGATTCCACCTCATTTCATCTCGAAGTAAAAAATTTGCCCCCGGTTATAATTACACGCTCAGATTCTGTTTGTCTGGGTGATACTATTCACCTGTTTGCTCATGGAGCAAGCACCTGTATTTGGCAACCTGTTAATATTACAGACTCAATTCTTACAACCATTGCAAATTCAACCAGTCAATTTTCAGTTCTTGGAACAGATAGTTTTCAATGTGAGAATCGTGATACATTTAATATAACTATTTTACCACCTATTAACATTCTTGTTACCGGCGAACAAACAGTCTGTTTTGGTGATACCGCTTATCTGTCAGCTTTAGGGGCTGAAGACTACTATTGGGAACCGTTAAATGTACATGGTTCTGAATTAGTTTTTATTCCTGACAGTACTATGGATATTTTCGTATCAGCCAGTTATAGTATTGGTTGTACTGTAAAAGACACCATACAAATTGATATTATCCCGATACCTGTTATTCAGGTTTCAGGGACAACAAGTGCCTGTTATGGAGAAGTGGTAAGTTTAACTGCAAGCGGAGCTAATAATTATTATTGGAATAATCTGGGACAAACCGGTGACAGTATCCAGTTTATATTAACCAGTGATACTTTAATTACTGTTTCAGGAAATAATAGCGGATGCGAAAGTTCAACTTCATTTGGAATATCTCTGATTCCCCCTCCAGAAGTTGTTATTCTGGGGCCGACAACTGTTTGCGACAGCACACAAATAACTCTTATAGCTTCGGGTGCTGATTCTTACGTTTGGTTTCCCGACAGTATTACAGGTCAAAGTTTCAATGTTTATATAACCGGAGATACTACTATATCTGTTATTGGATACAGCCAATGCCCTGATACTGATTCTCTCCACATTTCAATTTTTCCTTTCAGCAATGTATATATTTCAGGACCAACATACCTTTGCGATGGAGATACTGCCACCCTGACGGCTAACGGAGCTATTAGTTATGTTTGGCAACCAGGTAATCAAACAACAGATTCCATCACTGCTTATGCAGGTCAAAGCTATTTAGTCACTGGTACAGATATTAACGGTTGTATCAGCAAAGACGAGCGATTACTTGAAAAAAAAGAAAAACCCACTGCTACATCTGAAACAGTTTACCAACCCTGCACTCCTGTCAGCTACAAGATAGAAACTGATGTTACCAATATTATTACATGGCCAGATGGTTCTCATGGTTCAAGTTTAAATTTCATACCTACACATGACACTACTTTGATTTGTACTGTATGTAATCAATACTGTTGTAGCATAATTCCCATACAAGTAGATTATGGTGAATATGTTCAAAATACTACTCCGCATAATATACAAATTATTCCCGATTCCGCCCATTTTGATGGGCACCCCATTTTATTTACTGTAATAAATCCGGATAGTATTGATTTTGTAGTTTCTTACCCGGATAATGCAGTGTTTTCATCAACAGACCATACACATTATACGTTATTATCTGTTTCTGACTCAACTTTAGATTCTTATATTTCTGTATCGTATAGTGATGGTTGTGGAGGTCAGCAGAAACAGGTTAATATTTCGGTAGATTGCGGAGACATATTTATCCCAGATGCTTTTAGCCCGAACAATGATGGGGTTAATGATATTTTTAGAGTGTATGGAAGATGTGTTTCTACAACATTCATTGAAATCATTAACAGACAAGGTCAAATGGTTTACTTTG
>CAZDUU010000136.1:0-6048 GCA_964508675.1 uncultured Bacteroidales bacterium
CGATTTTCTGATTTTTGGAAACTATATTATCAGTCAGGGCGATTACTTATTTACTTTACAAAACGTGATTAATAAAAAGTTTGAAGTGAACCCCGGATCTGTTGTTTCATTCAGTGGTGACCCCTTAAATGCAGATCTTGATATTAAAGCCATATATAAATTAAGAACAAGCTTGTATGAGTTGATGGTTGACTCAACCTATAAAGCTCGTGTTCCGGTTGAATGCGAACTTTCGTTGAAAAATAAACTGTTAAATCCCAATTTTAGTTTTGCCATTAAAGTGCCGAATTCTGATAGCCGTGTTGAAGGCGCACTATCTGCTTTGTCTGATGAGGAAGTAAACAAACAGGTCATTTCTTTGTTGGTTCTGAATCGATTTGTTACGCCGGAAACCTATGTGAGCGGTGTGAAATCTGTAGAATATTCCAGCCCGAATGCTGTAGGAGTAAATTCTTCTGAATTATTGACGAACCAGTTAAATCATTGGCTTTCACAAATATCAAATACCGTGAACTTAGGTGTAAATTATCGCCCGGGCGATATGATTTCAAATGAGGAATTGGAGTTAGCTTTAAATACACAGATATTGAATGACAGGGTGACTATAAATACAAACCTTGGTGTTTCAAATAGTTCTCAGGCCGAATCTTCTATGCTGATAGGCGATTTTGATGTAGAAGTAAAGGTTAATAAATCCGGTAAATTAAGAGCTAAAGGTTTCAACAGAACCAATACAAATATATTGAAGGATACTTCCCCTTATACACAAGGGGTCGGAATCTTTTATCGTGAAGAATTTGATTCCTGGAATGAGTTGATACGGAGTTACTGGAAAAGTGCTTTTACAAAGAAAAAAGAAGAAGAAAATGAGCAGAAATAAAATCTATCTTTCGTAAACAGTAAAACGAATATTTAAATTTGCTTTTTCGCTAAATGCTTGCTTTTCAGAAAGAAGTTTAAAGTTTTTGATTTCGTCTACCGGAAAAAAAGCATCAGCATCATTGCATTCTTCATCAATCCATGTAATATAAAGTTTACTGCAATGTTTAATAAGTTGCTTGTATATGCTGGCTCCTCCCATTACAAAACAGGTTTCCGTTTCTTTTTTTATATACTCCAGACAGGAGTCAATATCTGTAAAAACAATGCAACCCTCAAGGCAATTATTTTCAAAAGATAAAATGATATTCTTTCTGTTTGGAAGCGGTCTTTTGGGTAATGATAACCAAGTATTCCATCCCATTACTACAGGGTGGCCTGTAGTGGTTTCTTTAAAATATTTCATGTCTTCGGGAATTTTCCATAGCAGTTCATTTTTTCTCCCAATTGCACCATTTTTTGCTACAGCAACGATTATTGCTAAATTATCAAGTATCATTACACTGTCGATTTATCTAACCATTTTTTAATATCAATAACATGTCCGAATACAATAAGTATATCATTTGCCTGGAAAATATAGTCAGGTGAGATAACCCCTATAATCCGCGTTTCATAAATATGTTTGGATAAAATGTGTTTCTGAATGTCTTGCTTGATGGTCAGGATGTTTATATTGTATTTTTTGCGCAAATCTGCTTCAGATACTTTCATTCCCACATATTTTTGCGGAATAAGTATTTCCATTACAGCGTATTCCTCAGAAATATTGAGCGAATCAATCACATTTTTCAGATTTATTTTTGTAACGAACCTTTCTGCAGAATCTTCCTCCGGATTCAGAATTTCCATGACCCCGATAGCTTCAAGTATTGTTCTGTGAATAGGAGAAATAGCACGGCTTATAATGCGTTTTACATTATGCTTTTTCAGAAGTGCTGTTATGAGTACCGAAGCCCCCAATTCTTCACCGATAGCAACTAAAACCATGTCAGCTTCGTGTAGTGGAAGTGTTCTTAAAACAGCATCATCTGTACAATCAACAGTTATAGCATATGTGATTTTATCTTTTATGTTCTCAACGCGCTGTTCACTTGAATCAACACCAATAACTTCATGTCCCAGTGAAGCAAGCTTTGAAGCAACGGCTGAGCCAAAGTTTCCTAAACCAATAATAATGATTTTCATAAACAATTAATTTATAATTATTTCGTCTTCAGGATATTTATATCTGACTGTTTTAACTTTTCTGATAAATGCAACAAATAAGGTTAATGTACCAATTCTTCCGAGAAACATGGTTCCAATCAAAACCCATTTACTGGCGACAGCTAATTTAGCCGTTATCCCCATTGATAAACCGACTGTGCCAAATGCTGAAAAACACTCAAACATGATTTTTTTAAAATCAAGTTCAGGATTGAAATACACTACTAATAAAATTGCTAAACCAATTACTACTATAGATAATAGAATAGTAGCAAAGGCTTTTCTGACACTTTGCGAAGAAACTTCTCTGCGACTTATTTCAATTCTGTTTTTTCCACGGGCAAAACTGAAAATATTCAAAATAGCAATTGTAAAAGTGCTCGTCTTGATACCACCACCGGTTCCTGAGGGAGAAGCCCCAACCCACATAAGAAACATTGTAATTAAAGCTGTAATAGGCAGTATTTGCGAATAATCAATTGTGTTAAAACCTGCTGTTCTTGGTGTAACTGAGGCAAAGAAAGAAATATATATTTTTTCATGCCAGCTAAACCCTTTTAATGTGTTATCATTTTCAAAAACAATAAAAGTCAACATTCCAAAAATGATTAATAGAACAGTGGTAATTATAACAATTCTTGAGTTAATGTTTATAATATGGGGTTTATGAGAATATGATTTTCCCTGCAGTAACCTGGTCAGGTTATATATAAAATGCTTAAATAATTTGTAATAATTGAGCAGTATTGGGAAACCAATACCACCTGCAATTATCAGAAAAGCAATAATGGTGTGAAGTAAATAATTGTGATTGATACTGCTATCCATCAATCCTAAACTTTTGGTACTGAAACCAGCATTACAGAATGCTGAAATACTATGAAAAATTGAAAACTTAATATTATCAGATGATAAAGTAAGGTGAGGATCCAACGAAAACCATATTAATACAAATCCAATGGTTTCAATAATTAAGGTAAATAAAAGAATTTTAACAAGGGTTTTAAAAATTTCAGAAAGTTCGTCGGAATTGATCATTTCTTTTACCATGATTTGATCATAGAATGAGCTTGACCTTGAAAAAAACATTCCAAAGAATGTTGTGTAAGTCATAATGCCGAGTCCGCCTATTTGTATAAGCAGCATAATTATTGTTTTCCCTGTAAAAGTAAATGTCGTTGCAGTGTCAACTGAAGCCAATCCTGTTACACAAACAGCTGATGTTGATGTGAAAAATGCATCGGTAATACTTATACCATTTGTAGTTGAGGAGGGAAGTAGTAGAAGAAATCCACCGATAACTATAATGATAATAAAGCTGGATAAGAAAAGTAAAGACGGATTGATTCCTCTAAGAAATGCCAGACTTTTTTTAGAAAACTCAATCAGAAACACAAAGCTGTTTATGCTTAAGAGATAAAGAGTTTCTGCAAAGTTATACCATGTTCCAAGTCTTTCATAGAAGAAATTCGGGATCAGGAAATGTTCGAAAATAAAAACTGAGAGGATTAGGAATAAAATTATTTCGCCCCAGATAATTCTTTTTATCGTTTTCCTTTGAATTAAAATTATGAGTCGTATAAAGACTCCGATAAGGATGATAAACTGAATATTCAGAATGATATTTTTTAGCAAAGCATCTCTATAATCTTCTTGTGGAAATCCTAATCTGTAAATGGTAAGTCCTATAATAGCAAAGGAAAGAATGAAAATAGAATTCGTTAGAAAACTAATGAGCCATGAGAATAATTTGAATAATCCTTTTTGTGCCCCAAAGCCAATGTTTTTTATGTAATAAATAGGCCTTTTCATGCGAGCAAATGTACATAAAAATTAAATCAAAAATTAATTTTTATTTTTTTGTGAAGTCCAAATGGACGCCTCATAAATAGTTGATATAATGTAATTTGAAAAGAATAAGCCAGCAATCAAAAATCTGTCTTTAAAATAAATAAACAATATTATCAGGATGGATAAATGGAGTATTAAACGAATCATACTTACAAGCATGTACTGGCTTATAAATCTTTTGGGTTTATTTATGAATTTTTTATTTAGATACCAATAGCTTATAGTACCAAGAATAAAGAAATATAATGAGATGGTTATGAAATACCAAAGCGAAAAATTATATATCCCGATAATTATGAGGCTTACCATAAGGTTAATCATCAAAACCAACCATGATTTTTTTTGAAATAGATTTTTCATGAATATTACTTTTTCAATAAATCTTTAACAGCAATATAAATAGCGGTGGCAACAGAAAAAAAAGATAAAACTAAAGTAAAAACAGGGAAATCCCACATAAGCGATTTGTCTATATAATAACCTCCAATAACTCCTCCGGCAATGATTACTCCCATTTGAATGGCAAGGCTTGAATACTTTGCGTAGCTATTTAAGTAATTTTTTGATTTTTTTTCGTCAATCTTCATTCTTGTTAAATGAAAATTCACCCATTTTGCATGTTCCCGAGAATATTGCATTGGGTTCTATGGCTATTTTGCCTGTATATATTTCACCTATGATATTTGAAGTGCTTTTTAATGATAAAAGTTCTGTCGTGTTTATTTTTCCTTCCACTTTACCACCAATTTCAGCATTCTGGCATACAATATTTCCTATAACAATTCCGGATTGACCAATTACGACTCTTCCTTTAGTTTGGATAGTTCCTTTAATATTTCCGTCAATACGAATATCGCTTTCACTCATAATGTCTCCAACAATGTTCGTTGAATTTCCAATGATATTAATTGAATTAGAGCTAATTTCAATTTCCTGATTTCTTGCCATAGCAAAAATGTTTTTAGAATTCAAAGGTAGAAAAAAATTTCAACATATTATTTATCTTTGCTCAAAATAAAACTTAATTATGCGAGCCTTATTAAAAAGGTTTTTGAAAAAATACTTCCTCATTTTCAGAGTTCAATCAAAAATGAGTACTTTGGTTGGAATTCAGCAACGTCAGCTATTTCATTATTACCGAGACTGTACTAATAAGAGTGTTCCAAAACTTTCAGAAACAGGCTTTAGAAATTTTTCCCAATTTGAAGAAGATGGAAAGTTACTGTTTATTTTTTCGGTAATAGGAATGACAAATAAAATCTTTGTGGAATTTGGGTCTGATGATGGTGTTAATAGTAATTCTGCAAATTTATATTTTCATTTTGGTTGGAATGGGTTATTTATTGACGGAAATAGAAGTAGTATAAAAAGAGGAATGCGATTTTTTTCTAAATACCCGCATCCATGGTTTGATAAACCGAAATTTGTCCGCTCATTTATTTCCAGAGAAAATATTAATCACTTAATAAGTTCAGCAGGAATTTCAGGTGAAATAGGACTGTTATCAATAGATATTGATGGTAACGACTACTGGATTTGGGATGCAATAGATGTGATTAGTCCACAGGTTGTAATTATTGAGACGAATAATGTATTTGGTTATAATAATATTGTAGTTCCTTATGACCCAAATTATTTTTTCCCAGGTAAACACCCGCTTTATCATGGAGCATCACCCGTTGCTATGGTTAACCTTGCAAAGAAAAAAGGATACCGATTGACAGGAGCTAACGAGCTTGGTTTTAACCTTATTTTTATCAAAAATGGGCTTGTAGAAAAAGAGATTCCTGAAGTAACTGTTGAAAGCATACTGAAACATCCTTTATGTATTAAGGATGTTGAAAAATTTAATGAAATCAAAGATTATAATTATCTTGAAGGTTAAAGATTTATGAACATATCTACTCCTGAATATTGGAAGGATTATGAACTGATTGATAGTGGAAACTTTAAGAAGTTAGAGCGTTTTGGCGACTTTATTACAATAAGACCGGAACCACAGGCTGTTTGGGATACAGCTTTGAATTACGATGAGTGGACCAAAATGGCTCATGTAGAATTTAAGGCATCTTCAGCAAATTCAGGAGTCTGGAAAAAGTTTAAAACAAT
>CAZDUU010000137.1:0-6033 GCA_964508675.1 uncultured Bacteroidales bacterium
ATATTATTGCAAAATTTCCTTGCACAGCAATTTCTTTTATTGCATTAAAAACTTCATCTTGAATAGGCTTTACAAGTTCCTGACGTTTTTTAAACAAATCACCATCTTTCCCAAAATATTTTTTTTGCAAATCTTTTGCTTCTTTTTCCTTTGCAACAATTTCATTTTCACGTTTAGTTTTCATTTCTTCAGTAAGCAGAACTTTTTCTGACTGAAAATCTTTATACATTTTATCTACTTGTGTATAAACATTTTCTATTTCCTTTTGCCAGTCTGCAGAAATTTTATCTAATTGAGCCTGGGCAGCCTGATAAGCAGGAATGTTTTTTAAAATATAGTCAGTATCAACATATCCCATTTTTTGAGATTGTGCAGATGCAATTCCTACAGAAAGTATAATTGCCGCTAAAATGAACATGGTCTTTTTCATAGCATTTATTTTTTATGGTTAAAAATTCTGACCTATTATGAAATGGAACTGGCTGTGATTTTCGCCGGGTTGAACAACCTCATCAAATCCATAGCCCCAGTCAACTCCAAGTTTTCCAAACATCGGAAGAAAAATACGAATCCCAACACCTGCAGAACGCTTTAAGTCAAAAGGATTGAAATCATTAAAGTTTGTATAACAATTACCTCCTTCTGTGAAGGCCAGCACGTAAAATGTAGCATTGGGGTTAAGTGAAAGCGGGTATCTTACTTCGAAGCTATACTTATTATATATATTACCACCTAAAAGAGGAGTTAATGAACCATTACCATAGCCTCTTAATGAAATGGTTTCTTTTCCGTATAGATTATATGTAATCAAACCGTCGCCGCCCATATTGAAACCTTCGAAAGGAGAAAAGCCATAATCTTTATTATACATAGCTAAAAATCCAAATTCAACTTTGGAGTTTAATATCAAATCTCCTGCCAATCTTGTAATAAAAGATGATTTAAAGGACCATTTATGATATTCAATCCATTTGTATTTTTCTTTATCACTCATTGTTGTATAATCTTTATTTGATAGAAGAGAGTAGGGAGGGGTTAATTGCAAGCTTAACGAAATTTCTGAGCCTCTTCTGGGATATACAGGTTGGTCAATACTACTTCTGCCAAAAATCGTTCTGAAGCTAATGTTTTTGCTGTTACCATCGGAAAATGAAAAAAGATAGCCATAAGAGTAGTTGTTGAGCTGATAGTTCTGATAGCTGATTTCATTGTATAAAGTAAAGAAATCGTCGGGCCATTTTAATCTTCTTCCCAACCCGGTCGAAACTCCAAAAATATTCATGGCCTGTCTGCTTGCATCACCCCTTGCAACACCATTGGACTGAATAGTATAATAAGTGGAGATGGAAAGTGAATTGGGCTTTTTCCCTCCTAACCAAGGTTCTACAAAAGAAGCTGTATATGCCTGATAGTAAATTCCGTTGGTTTGCGCTCTTAAACTTAATCTTTGACCATCACCAGCAGGAAGGGGTGCCCATGCTTTTTTATTAAATATATTTTTTGCACTAAAGTTATTAAATGAAACACCCAGTGTCCCGACAATCATTCTGGCTCCCCAACCGCCAGATAACTCAATCTGGTCTGAAGGTTTTTCTTCAAGTACATATTCTAAATCGACAGTTCCGTCTGCCGGATTTGGTGTAGGTTTTACGTCCATTTTTTCCGGATCAAAATATTGGAGAGCAGCCAGTTCTCTCATAGTTCTCATAACATCTGAACGGCTGTAGAGCTGTCCTGGCTTTGTGTATATTTCTCTTCTGATAACGTGGTCATTTGTTTTTGTATTTCCTGTAATGGAGATATTATTAATTGTTGCTTGTTTTCCTTCGTACAAGCGTAGCTCCAGATCAATGGAGTCTCCTACAATTTGAGTTTCAACAGGATTTATATTAAAAAACAAATATCCGTTATCCTGGTATAAAGAAAGAATACTGTTTTGATCTGTATATAATCTGCTTTCTAAAAGTTTCTGATCATAAACATCTCCTTTTTTTATGGCAAGGAAGTGACTCAAGGTATCTGTACTATATTTTGAATTACCGACCCATTTAATACTTCTGAAGTAGTATTTGTTTCCGGATTCTATCCAGATTTTTATTCCTATTGTTTTATCGGAAGTCATGAAAATAGAATCTTTTTCAATTCTGGCATCACGATAACCATAACTATTAAGTTTATCAATTATTTTTTGTTTATCGTCAGAGTATTTGTCTTCAAAATAACGTGAGGTTTTAAAAAGCCTATACCATTTTTTTACTTTAGTTTCTTTCATTGCACTGCGCATACCTATGTAAGGAGAGGCTTTAAAAATCAGAAAACGGCTTCTTGTTTCAGATAAAGTGGAATCGTAGAGCTTTTTTTCTTTAAATACATTATTGCCAATAAATGTAATATCGCTGACCTTAAATTTATTGCCTTTTTCGACATTGTAAGTTAGAATCACATGGTTCGCTAATGATGTATCAGCAGTTTGGCTAACTGTAACCTTACAATCATAAAATCCTTTTTCATAGAAATGTTTTTTGATGATATATTTAGTGGTAGATAGAGTATTTTCGGTTACCTGATTTCCGCGAACTAATTTTATTTTATCTCTGAGGTCGTCTGCTTCACCCTTTGTTACGCCATTGATACTGAATTTGCTTAAGCGCGGGCGTTCAGTTAGGTTAATGGTAATAAAAGCCGTTTGTCCAATAGTTTTATTAAGCTCAACAGAAATATTTGAAAAAAGACCCTGATCCCAGAGCTTTTGTATAGCCTGGGTGATTTTTTCGCCAGGAATAAATAGTGTATCACCAACCTGTATCCCAGCAATGTTATTTAGTACACTTTCATCTAAATATTGTATTCCGGTAAATTGTATTCCTCCAATTTCATACTTTTGAGGAGTTTCGTAATCAATAACATTAGTTTGTGAAAAAGATAAGTTACTATATAAAATAATAATAAGAGTGAAAATTTTCCACCAGAATTTATTCATAATTATTTTGAATTTAATTGTTCAGTTATTTTACCGTATCGGCGTTCCCGTTTTTGGAAATCAACAATTGCTTTGTAAAATTCATCTTTTGTAAAATCAGGCCAAAGAGTAGGTGTGAAATATAATTCAGTATAAGCCAATTGATAAAGTAAAAAATTACTGATTCTGTATTCTCCACTTGTTCTGATTAAAAAGTCAGGGTCAGGTAACGGATATGAGCTTAAAGAGGTTTGAATAAGATTTTCATCAATATCATGAATACTGATTTCATCATTCTGTATTTTTGATGCTACTTTCTTAACCATATCAATAATTTCCCACCGTGAGCTATAGCTTAACGCCAATGAGAGTGTTAAACGATTATTATTGCTTGTTTCGTTTATCGTTCGTGTTAATTTTTCATAAACTTTTTTGGGAAGTTGAGAAAAATCTCCGATAGCATTTAGTTTAATATTATTTTTCTGGAGTGTTGGAAGTTCTTTGTTCATTGTATCAACAAGCAGATTCATTAAAGCATCTACTTCTTCTTTGGGCCTATTCCAGTTTTCTGTTGAGAAAGTATAAAGAGTGAGAAATGGAATACCTAATTCGGCAGAAGCTTCGGTAACATTTCTTACTGAATCCGTAGCTTTTTTATGTCCGAAAATTCTGGATAGTCCTTGTTTTTTTGCCCATCTACCATTTCCATCCATAATTATGGCAACGTGTTGAGGTAATTTAGATAAATTTATCTGACTTTTAAAATCGTTATTCCCAGGCATTGCAAACTTCTTCCGTTAATCTTATTTTATAAGTTAAAAATATTCCAATAAAAGAGTAATAGTCTTTTTGATGATAGTAAGCACTTTGTTTCGTTAATAAATAGCTGTTGTCCGCTGTGTTTGTGGGTATTTTTTCATACCATGATAAGTTATCTAATCCATCAGTAAATGTTTTACGGTAAGCCCATTCTATTCCAACTCCTGTTCTTTGTGTTAAATTGGCTTTTAAACCAAGTCCAAAAGGAACCACAGGTTGATAGACGTGATCGGCATATGAAGCTATTAAAAAAGTAGCTCCGGTAAAAATATAAGGTGTCCATTTTTTCTTCTTATCGCCAATTCTGTATGGCAGGAAGTTTAGCTCTATTTGGCCGGTAGCTTCTACTATAGGTGTAGAAAATGATGAGTGCCTGAAATGTTGATATTGGTATTTAAAACTATTATCGTTTCCTCTTAGACCTCCAGTAAATACGCTTCCCCTCACTGCCCAACGTGTGTGAAAAGCATACCTGATAAATGCTCCATAAGCAAAATTTGGTGCATACATGAGTTTTGATGAATTAATATCGCCTTGGTAATATGATGCTCCTGCATATAAACCAAAATCCAAATTTCGTTGTGCATTAGAATACTTATACAAACTTAAAAAGCTCATAACAAGTATGAAGACAATACAATATTTTATTTTAAAAAAATTCATACTAGAATTTTGGTAAACCGCTTCTAGCTGTTTTTAATTTATAAGTAAATATAACTGATATTGTAGCGTACGAATCGTTTGCTTTTGAGTGTGTATCAGAAAATCCGTCAAGATAATCTGTTGTTGTATAACGTTGACCAAACTCAATACCTAAAGTAGTTCTTCTATTAAATCCATATCTGAAGCCTATACCAATAGGGAAAACTGCTTGAAATTTGCTAAAGTTTTCATTTTTATTAGTAGGGAAATCTTTATTTGTAGTATGAGGATTAAAATATACCCCACCTGCACCAATAAACACATAAGTATTCACATAAAGAAGCTTAAACCTTCTTAGGTTTTGTAATGTATATCTTACTCCTAGTCTTTCTTTTAAAATGGAATATTCAGCCTGAATTGATGGCTCAAAAAAACCTCCATAAAAACTGGCATTTCTATTTTTTCTTGGTTCATAATTGGTATATGCATCGCTACCGTTCATTCGCCCATAAATAAAATTTACTTTTAAGGCGAATTTTTCCTTCATTTTATATCTAACTCCAAAAGAAACATTATATCTTGTACTTTTTAAATCAACATCGCCTAAAAAGTGAGTTCCTGCTTTATCAGAACCTCCAAGTTCTCCATAAAATAATGTTGGTCCAGCTGATGTAAATATTTCGTATCTTGTTCGTTTCCATCTTTGAGCAGAAGCTAAGCTAGATATTAAAATCAGAATTATTGATATGTAAAATATTCTTTTCATTTTTATCTAAATTTCGGAAGTCCTCCTCTTGTTGTATATAGTTTATATGTTAAGTTAATTATTAAAAACATATATGAATCTTTGTCTTTAGCGTCATCTGTTTGTTGATAAGCTTTTGTGTGATCAGGGTTACTTCCATCGGATGGATCTGCCAAGTAAGGAGCAACGTCATCTTATGCCTCTCGAATCTTTTGATTATCAAAATAGGTTGTGCTCACATCATCGATATAATCTGTAAATGTTTTACGGGTGCCAAATTCGAGCCCGATATTTAAACGCCTGTTAAGACCATATTTAAAACCTAAGCCATAAGGGATACACATGTTAATTCTTGAATATTTTTTTCTTGTTGGAACCAAACCTTGCCCTTCAGTTCCGAAGGGTTGTAATGCGTACCACTTCCCATCGTATTTGTTTTTTGGATTAAAATAAATAACGCCAAAGCCTATAAAAAAGTATGTATTTGTTTTAAAACCTTTTAATCCTCTTACACGACGTAAATTATAACGGTGACCTTGTTTTTCTCTAATGATTGAGTATTCAAACTGATTTGAAAATTCAACAATTGGTGAACGAAATGCCAAATTTCTATAATTTCTATATTTATCAGCTGTTAATTTGTCATCGCCTCTAAGCCAACCATAACTAAGCATAGTTTTTGTTGAAACAACCTCGGTTATTCTGTATCTGACTCCCAAATTTAGCAAAGGGCGTGTCATTGAAATTTCAAAATCACGAACAAAATTAGTTCCTTCACGATTAGCTCCACCCAGTTCGCCCAGAAAATTAGTCGCTCCTAGTCCATAAAAGACCTCATATCGCATTCTTTTCCACCTGGAAGAAGATT
>CAZDUU010000138.1:0-6007 GCA_964508675.1 uncultured Bacteroidales bacterium
AATTAATAACGCTAATAAAGTAAGTTTTATTCGCTTTCTCGGTTCTGACAATGTTGCTATTGTTTTTATCATGCTCATTTTTAGCTTATTTGGAGCCATTTTCGGAATGAGTGAGGAGACCATTGCCTTTATAGTCATTTTTGTTCCATTAGCCATATCTATGGGATACGATTCCATAGTTGGTGTATCAATTACTTATCTGGCTGCTCATATCGGATTTGCCTCAGCTTTGATGAATCCTTTTACAATAGGTATAGCTCAGGGAATATCTCAACTTCCTTTGTTTTCTGGTATCGAATATCGATTTATTTGCTGGCTCGTTATCAACTTATTTGGCTTTGCCTTTGTTTTGTGGTATGCCAATAAAATCAAAAAAAATCCAAAACGCTCTCCTATGTTTGAATTTGATAAGGTATGGAGAGAGCAACACGAAAATTCTATTCATGTCAATAAGATACTCCCTACTCTGAAAAGCTGGATAATTTATGTTTTTCTTTCTGCTTTTGGAATTTTTATTTCTTTTAAATTTTCAGAAACAACCATCTCATTTGGAAAATCATTGATCACATTTAATTTTTCTGCTATTATCACTGCATATTTTATTTTAAGTTCCTTTTTTGCACTCAGAAAATCGCTACAATATTTCATACTTAATCTCCTTATTACGACTATTTTCATTCTGATTATCGGGGTTCTTGGTTACGAATGGTATATCAAAGAAATAGCCTCGCTATTTTTAGCATTGGGCTTAATTACAGCTATCGTTTACGGATATTCTGCCAATAATACAGTTAAGCAGTTTTTAGAAGGAGCAAAAGATATTTTATCCGCAGCATTAGTTGTCGGTTTAGCTGGTGGAATTATTGTCCTTTTAAATGACGGAAAAGTAATTGATACCATTTTATATCATGTTTCGCAAGCATTAAAAGACAGTGGAAAAGTCAGTTCCGTTAGCATGATGTATCTTTTCCAAAACGGGCTGAACATTATTATCCCATCAGGTTCAGCAAAAGCAGCATTGACCATGCCTATTATGGCCCAGTTTTCAGATTTAATCGGAGTTTCCAGGCAGTTGACGGTATTAGCTTTTCAATTTGGTGATGGTTTTACTAATATGATAACACCTACCAGCGGTGTTTTGCTAGGCGCACTTTCAATGGCAAAAATTCCTTATACAACATGGTTTAAGTGGATTTTACCATTTATCATACTTTTAATTATTGTTGGTTGGTTTTTACTCCTCCCACCTATGTTCTGGAGTTTTAACGGATTTTAATTTTATTTTTCGCTTAACTCTTCTTTTGTAATCGGAACCACCCCTACTTTCTCGCAAACTATACCAGCTGCAACATTCGAGATATAAGCTACATCATACAATGATATTCCCAAAGCCAGGCAAAGAGTAGCCGTTGCAATAACGGTATCACCAGCACCCGATACATCTGCTAAATCGCGCACATGAGTAGGAATATGATGAGATTCTTCTTTATTAATAATGAACATTCCCAATTCCGAAAGAGTAACCATGATCGCTTTATGTCCTTGCTGCTCCATAAACTTTTGACAAAGTACCGGAAGCTGTTCCATAAGTTTTGATTTGCTGATATCCATTTTTAAACCGATAGCCAATTCTTTCAGATTTGGTTTGAACAAATCAATATTTTTATAATTCATAAAATTACGGTGCTTAGGATCAACTGTCACCGGAATATTCCTTTTAGAAGCTTCCTGACTCACTTTTTCAATCAGATCTGCGGTAATGCAGCCTTTATCATAATCTTCAAAAAGAACAGCATTTATATTGATAGAATCAAACAAAGAAAGAATATGATGTATAAATTTACTTTCTTCTTCAGCATTTAACGGCGTATCCACTTCATCATCCACGCGAAGTAGGTGCTGACTATGGCCGATAATTCTGGTTTTGTTAGTAGTTGGGCGATGATGGCTTTCCATTAAACCGTGAGTATCAATATTTGCAGTTAAACACAAATGCTTAAAAAGCCCTCCTTTAGAATCATTTCCAATTACGCTACACAAAACAGGTTCAGCACCAAGTGTTTTGATATTTAATGCCACGTTTGCAGCTCCACCTAAGCGTTCCTCACGTCTTTCAATTGCAACAATGGGAATAGGTGCTTCGGGAGAAATTCTGTCAACCCTGCCCCACATGTACTCGTCAATCATCACATCACCAATGACTAATACTTTTAACTTTTTAAAGGATTCAACCACTGACTTCGCTGTACTCATATCAAAAAATAATTTTCTGCAAATTACGGAAATTATTCAACTCAAAAAAGTTATAATTATTTTGTAAAAACTTAAAATAAAAAAAACCGCTCTTATGAGCGGTTTGCGGTGTGTCTCGTCACTCTGAAACGAGATAAAGTCGGGGATCGAACCCGTCTCGTTGTTACATCGAGATGACAGGCCGGCATTCTAACCTTCTTCTATTAATTTCTTCAGCGATTTTGTATTTAATCGCTTCAACCTGCGTTCTTCTTTTAATGCTTCTGTTTTTGTCAAATAACTGTGCTTATAAACCAGCTTCCAAGGTCCTTTATCAGATGTGTAACGGCTTTCGCCAGCATTATGCTCGTTGACACGTTTTTCGACATCCTGAGTATAGCCTTTATAGTAGAGACCTTCTGTATTTTCTATGATATATACCCAATACATTTATAAAAAAAAACCGCTCTTATGAGCGGTTTGCGGTGTGGACGGGGATCGAACCCGCGACCTCCGGCGTGACAGGCCGGCATTCTAACCAAGCTGAACTACCACACCTTGCTAAAATGCGGATGCAAAGTTATGAATAATTTTTCATTTGAAAAAATATTTTTCAGCATTTTTGGAAAAAAAACTGAATTGAACCTTGCCATAGCTCCTTTGATGCAAGAATTCAGGCCTTTGACTAAAATTCAGATGTTTGCTGTGTTCTACAATTAATAGCCCGTCTTCATTTAAAAGTCCATTTTCAAAAATAAGATCCGGCAATTTGTCTATTCCTTGTAAATCGTATGGCGGATCACAGAAAATAATGTCAAACTTCTGTTTCACTTTCTCAATATACCGAAAAGCATCACCCTCAACGACTGAAAGATTCATATCAAATTCCCTTGCTGTCTTCTTTATAAAGGCTGCATGTACCGGATTTAATTCAACCGAAACAACAGAGTTTGCACCTCTTGAGGCAAATTCGTAGCTTAAATAACCGGTTCCGCTAAATAAATCAAGAACTTTCAACCCTTCAATATCTACTCTGAAATTTAATATATCAAATAAGCCGTCTTTGGCAAAATCAGTTGTCGGACGAGCCTTCATATTTGAAGGAGGAACTATTTTACGTCCTTTATATTTTCCACTAATAATTCTCATTCTTCACACAGAATAATGTTGCAAATTGGTGAATTTGCAATTCATTGAAACGATAACTATATATATATTGAGGATTGAATTTTGCCCATTCGGTTTTAAGTTCAAAATCCTTCATTTTTTTTACTAACTCGCTTTTTTTGTCAATCAGTCCCGACAACACAAAAGTAGTTGCCTTTGTGTCCAGACCTATATTCTTTATCATCCAGTGAATAAAGTACAGTATATCATCCATATGTTGATAAGAATAGGTATTGATTAAAATCGGTTTTTCCTCTTTATTAATAACTATTTCGAAAAAAGTTTGATCAATATGGATAAAAGCTGATGACTTATATGCAAATTTCCGGGTCATCCAATCAGACTGATTTATCAGTAAGTGGAGATGAGGATAAAATTTAATTTGTAAAAATTCCTTTTCTGACTCGGACAGAACAGAGGGAATCTGAAACTGCAGACAGGTATCATCGGTATTTTGAATCGTTATGGTTTTATTTAAGCTTTCTTCCCCAAAAGAAAATTTATAAAGTTTATCAAGATTTTCTTCGTCATAAAATGATTTTGGCAAAACCTGAACATGGGGTGAAGAAATAAAGAAAGACAAGTGTGCTAAGGAAGGTGAAATGTGATGCTGGTTAAGAATATTTTTCAATAATGAATTATCAAGCTGTTCATCAGATCGTTGAGAAGCAAAATAAACAAACTTTTTTCGCACGGTATCCAAAAAACTCACATTCACATACCTTTCACCTAACTGAACATAGGCTTTGTATGATGAAAAAAAAGTCTGATGAAATGTTTCATCAGACAATACAATAGGTTTCTGTAGCATATATTATTCCCAGTTTCCTGAAGTAGAAGCTTCGGTCATGCTTCCTACTTTTAACTGAAAAGTTGGATCAAAAGGGTTCGGATCTATTGCTTCAAACACTTTCACTTTTACTTTTGAGCCTGTAATAATTTCACCGGCCTTAAGCTGAAATTCCATTCCTCCTGAAAAAGGAATAAATTTTAAAGAATCAGCTATAAAAGTTTTGGGAAATAAAGTGTCTTTTACTGCAATATTAATCGTATCACGATAAACAAGTTTCATTTTAACAGCTTGTTCTTCGGTTAAAGTATCGGGAACTGTACCAATAGCTTTAACGATTGGCATCGAATCACGTTTAATGAAATTAATCAGGCTGTCAAAACTTGCTGTGTAACGGCCATATTTATCATAAAAACCTAATTCAGCAGTTCTGATACTCTTCATGCGATCAATAATCTGAGAGTATCTCTTATCTCTTTCTTCCTGAAAACGAATAGGTTTTCTTATGCTATCATAAATAAAATAGGCAAGAACAACGATAGCTACGATTAAAACTCCTTTAATAATTTTGCTTACCATGTAAAAAAAGTTTAGATTTGCTGGCAAAGTTAGTTTTTTTTTGAACAAGTTATTTCGTTGAACGATTTTTTTTATGCTAAATGATTATTTTTTAAAGGAACTTACCCAAAATCTCGGGCATGAGCCTACTAATGACCAGTTGGAAGCAATAAACAACTTTGGAAACTTTTTCTTTTCACCCGATCAGAAAGTCTTCATATTAAATGGTTATGCAGGGACCGGTAAAACAACTTTGATAAAATCCATTACGAAGTTACTTACAACAATCGAATTCCCATATGTATTATTAGCTCCTACAGGCAGGGCTGCCAAAGTGTTAGCCAATTATTGCAATGCCAATGCATACACTATTCATAAACATATTTACCGGCAATTATCAGCCGAAGATTTTCGGTTTGAACTGAACTACAACCCTTTAAAACAAGCCATTTTTTTTATTGACGAATCATCCATGTTATCTAATGAAGGCACAGATTTTAACGTATTCGGAAGTGGACATTTGCTGGAAGATTTGCTCGAATTTGTTTTTATGCATCCAAAAAATAAAATTGTGTTTATTGGTGATGCAGCTCAATTGCCTCCTGTCGGCTCAAACGAGCACCCTGCATTAAAAACGCAAACATTTGAAGAAAGAGGTTTTTTAACTTCCTATGTAGAATTAAAAGAAGTTGTCCGCCAGCAGCTAAGTTCATGTATTTATAAAAATGCCACAGCACTCAGAGAAAATATTGAAAATCAGAATTCCTCACTCCCGATTTTCAGTCAGAACAAAAACGATTTTGTTTTTATTCCTTCATCTGACTCGCTTGAAATCATCAGTTCTTCGTATGATAAGGTCGGAATGGACGAAACCGCCATTTTATGCTATTCAAACAAAAGAGCTTTACAAATAAATAAAGCCATACGTGGCAGAATCCATTATTACGATAGCGAGTTGGTTAACGGCGAGCTTTTGATGGTCGTAAAGAACAATTATATGCCTTTGCCAAAAGATACACCCTTTAATTTTATTGCAAATGGCGAAATGATTTATGTAAAAAAGTTTTTACGAGACGAGGAAATATATGGATTTCGGTTCAAAAAGGTTTCAGTTGAACTGAGCAGTAATCCGGGATTTGAACTGCAATGTTATCTTTTAGAAGAAACGCTCTATTTAGAACAGGCTAATTTACCCAGAGACCGACAGGAGGAACTGTATAACCAGGTTTCACTTGATTATGAAGACATAAAATCTAAAAA
>CAZDUU010000139.1:0-5991 GCA_964508675.1 uncultured Bacteroidales bacterium
AAAAATACTGAAGAACGAAGAAAAGATGATTCAGCTAAACAAAAATAACATAAGCTAACCCGATGGAATAGGTGCAGGAAAAACACTCAAACAAAAAAGAATTAAAAAGGCAATTAAGATACCGGGAGTTGAACTCTGGCTGGACATCATTCGAAAAAAATATAAAGAAAAAACCTTTTATATCATTGGCTCAACAGAAGATGTCATTGAAAATTGCCAACAAAAATTAAAAACTGATTTTCCAAAAATCAATATCTTAGGTTACCATTCCGGTTATTTTAAAGAACAGGAAAAAGAAAAATTGAAAGAAGATTTAATAAAACTAAAACCCGATATTGTTTTTGTAGCAATGGGCTCTCCTAAACAGGAGTTTTTTATGGAAGAATTGCTTCATAGCCATCCTGCTTTTTATATGGGATTAGGCGGCAGCTATGATGTTTATACGGGAAAAGTTAAGCGTGCTCCTAAGTTCTTTGTTTCTCTTGGCTTAGAGTGGATGTATCGCCTGCTCAAACAACCCACCCGTATAAAAAGACAAATCGTTCTAATAAAGTTTTTCTTTCTGCTTCTTTTCAGAAAACTCTAACCAAATTCACATAAAATCTTCCATCTAATAATTTTGTAATCTTTAAATCTTAAATTATTTATCATGAAAATAGTTTCCATAGTAGGTGCAAGGCCTAATTTTATGAAGATTGCCCCTTTTATCAGGGCTATTGGCGAACACAATAAGAATAATGCAGTTAAAATTCAACATATGTTGGTTCATACCGGTCAGCATTATGATATACGTATGTCACAAAAATTTTTTGATGAACTGAATATTCCTCCTGCCGATATTCACTTAGGAATCGGATCAGGAACTCATGCTGAACAGGTAGGCAAAACGATGATTGAATTTGAAAAGGTGCTATCTGATATTAAACCAGATGTTGTAGTGGTAGTAGGCGATGTAAACGCTATTCTTGCCGGTTCAGTTACAGCAAAAAAAGAACAAATTGCTTTGGCACATATCGAAGCCGGATTACGTTCGTTTGACATGTCCATGCCCGAAGAAATTAACAGGATTGTTGCCGACAGACTTTCGGACTTACTTTTCACTCCGGACAAAATTGCAAATCAGCATTTACTGAACGAAGGTGTTAAACCGGAAAAAATACATTTTGTCGGGAACATTATGATTGACACACTCGAGCATGAGCGGTCAACAGCCGAAAAACTGGATATTAAAGACATCATTGAAAAAAATATTATTGAAAATTCAGGACAAAAAAATCAGGAAATCGAACACCGGAAATACTTGCTCATGACTCTACATCGACCGTCAAATGTAGACAACAAAGAGATTCTGGGAAACATTTTCCATTTTATTGACAAAGACATTTCTGCTGAATCTCCTGTGCTTTTCCCCATTCATCCTAGAACCCAGAAAAATATGGCTGCTTTCGGTTTATGGGATAAAATGATCAAAAATCCGAATATCATTTTTATGCACCCGTTGGGCTACCACGAAATGCTCCGTCTTAATATGAGCGCCAAAGCTGTAATGACCGACAGCGGAGGGCTGCAGGAAGAATGCACAGTTCTCGGAACACCATGCTACACCATGCGTTTAAACACAGAAAGACCTGTTACACTTAAGGAATATGGTGGTTTATCTATCCTGGTAGGCAATCATCTTGATAAAATAAAAAAAGAATTCTCCTCCATAACGCAGGACTCTTTTAAGCCGGTATTTCCTGAACTTTGGGATGGCAAAGCTGCTGAAAGAATTGTAAATATTCTTAGCAAAATGAAATTTTAAAGTAAGAAGTTTTATTTGTCGTTTTATATTGCCTCCGATAATGGGCTTATATTCCAAAAGTTCTGGTAAATATAAGAACTGAAAGAAAAAGCAATCGTTTAGGTAAAAACATGCAACGCAAAATTCTTCCATATAATCCGATTTTAAAAGAATTGGCAAAACAACTAAGAAAAAATATGACTTTTTCCGAAGTTTTGCTTTGGAATGAGTTAAAAAACAAGAAATTGCTAAAAATGGATTTTGACCGTCAACGTCCCATTTTAAATTATATAGTAGATTTTTATTGTAAAGATTTAATGCTTGCCATAGAAATTGATGGTGATAGTCATAAGGAAAAGTATGAGCAGGACAGAAAAAGACAGAAAGAACTAGAAGATGTAGGCGTTCGATTTTTGCGATTTGATGATTTAGAAGTAAAAAAGGATATGGACAATGTATTACGCGAAATCGAAAACTGGATAATAACTGAGAGGAGCAAAGATATGTTTTTGAGAAGTGAGTAACCCACCCCTTTCCCCTCCCAGGAGGGGAATAATAAAAATTAAAATATACAAAATAGATTTAATTATTCTGAACTTCTCCCGAAGCATCGGGAATTCGTTATTAATCTATTCCATATTAGTACTCCAAAAATTCCCCTGAAGGGAAGTAATTAAAATCACAAATTCAAGTTTTAATAAAGCAGATATAACAGGCTTAGTATTTCTTTGTCTCTTCATTCGTTTGTTCCAATTCATAATTCAAAAATCCCCTCCAAGGAGGGATAAGGGGTGGGTAAAAAGCATATAACCATGAAGTTTTTTTTCATACTTATATTTTCTTTTTCACTTTTCGTAGTTAAAGCGCAAACCGTTGTAACCGGTGCTGAGCAAACGGAACGTTATCTGCCCTTACTAACGAACAAACAGGTTGGTGTTATATGCAACCAGTCTGCGGTTATTGGCAACGCGCATTTGGTTGACAGTCTTTTAAAAGCGGGAGTTCGAGTGGTGAAAATCTTCGCTCCCGAACATGGTTTTCGTGGTGAAGCTTCAGCGGGCGAACAGATAAACTCTGAAAAAGATGAAAAAACCGGATTACCTATAATTTCATTGTACGGCAAGAGTAAAAAGCCCTCTCCAACAGACTTAAGCGGAACAGATATTCTGATTTTCGACATTCAGGATGTGGGGGTTCGCTTTTACACTTACATCTCAACGCTTCACTATGTAATGGAAGCCGCTGCCGAAAACCATATTCTGCTTATCCTCCTCGACAGACCCAGCCCACTTGGTTTTTACGTTGACGGGCCTGTATTAGACACCACTTATCACTCATTTGTAGGAATGCATCCAGTTCCTGTTGTGCATGGGATGACGGTGGGCGAGTATGCACAAATGATAAACGGTGAGCACTGGTTGAAAAAGGGTGTTCAATGCGAATTGACCATAATTCCATGTAAAAATTATAATCATGACACTCGTTACGCATTAAATATCAAACCCAGCCCAAACCTTCCCAACATGACTTCGATTTACCTTTACCCCAGCTTGTGTTTTTTTGAAGGAACAGTTCTGAGTGTCGGACGTGGGACAGATTTTCCGTTTCAGGTTGTCGGAGCTCCTCTACTTAAGGGAAAATACTCTTTTACATTTGTACCACATACAAAACCGAGTGCAACCAATCCTCCGTTTAAAGGAAGAACCTGCTATGGTTTGGATTTAAGACAAAATTTCGATTCGACCTTTACACTTAGATACCTTTTGGAGCTTTATAAAAACTATCCTAACAAGAAGGAGTTTTTCAACTCATTCTTCATCAAGCTCATAGGAAATAAAAAGGTTTACGATGCCATTATTGGCGGGAAGAACGAAGATGAACTCCGCAAACTATGGAAAGAAGATCTGGAAACTTTTAAGCTGATCAGAAAAAAATACCTGCTTTACGATGAGAAGTAAAATAGTTGATTTTATTGTTGCAATTTTTTCGGTAAAAAAATTTTTTATTAATTATTACTTCAAAGAGTTTTGTGCAACGAGGGTATACTTCGACGGACTCAGTATGACAGTTTGGGGAATTACTTTAAACCGCAAAGTTCGCTAAGAAACTACGCAAAGAACACAAAGATTTCTTCATCCTTACTTTTTCCTTTATACTTTCTACTTTTACCTTCTTAATTCTGATTTCTTAGAATTTATTTTGAAATAACACAAAAAAGCCTGCTAATTAGCGGGCTTTTTCATTTTAACTCTTATGGCCTTCCACCACCCTGACGGGTAAATTTATTTTTGAAATGATCGTCGTATTGATCTGCATAATTTCCAACACGATTAATCATAGCTGTGATTTCGGTTTCGCTTAATTCGTCCAGTTCGCGGATTCCTTTTATGTATAGCCAATTGTTAAATTTGGTAATACCACAACCAAATAGCTTATGATTCACTTCCAAAGCTTCGGTAAGAACATCTTCCTTGGTTCCTTCAGCAGGCAGTTCATAAATAGGAGACATTATCTGGATATACCCATAAGTGCCGTTTTCAACACTATAAATATCAACCCATACAGGAGCAGAACCTTTCTGAAGATTCCACTGACCTTCCTGTTCGCCGCGACAGGTAGCAGGGTCAACACCTAATTTTCGAATTACATTTTCGAACATTTCATAATAAGTCTGAATGTTTTGCATATTTTCAATTTTAGATTAATCGTTCAAAAATACAAAAAAAAGCAACTATCAGACATTTTTTTACAAATCATTTCGTATTTTTGCTCTAAATAAGAACCATTATGCGCAAAGCTTTCATTTTAATTAAAGTCGTTATTTTTATTTCATTAATTCAGCTTATTTCCTGTAAACCAGACGACACAACTCCCGACACCGGCGATATCAGAGATAAAATTGTTTCCTCATGGAAATGTCAGGAAAACTCTGCCACATACGGAACACAAAACTACTATGTTGACATTACAAAAGATTCCGTGGCTGGAAAAATCTTAATTGATAACTTTTTCAATCTTGGTTTGGGAAAGTCGGTCACCGCATCTGTAAATGGTCAAATTATCACCATCAATAACCAGATGGTAGAAGGAAATCTTTTCAACGGAAGCGGAACCATCTCCTCCAACTACAATTCTATAAGCTGGTCATACACCTTCGACGAAGGGAATGGGGCTGAAAATGTTTCTGCCGTCTATACCAAAATGTAAATTATGCGTATAGGACTCGTTTTTGTTGCATTATTGTTCTTATACTCCTGCCAGGAGCTGACCGGCGAAAAGCCATTAAGCCCTGTTCGCAAATCAACCATTGACACAACCAATATAGGGCTTTGGAAATTTATATCCAGTAAAAGTTATAATCAATTTGAATTAAAAAACGACAGCCACTTACTATCTGTTTTACCTTTTAACGAACACGAATATCTTTTAATTATTTATCCGTTAAGTGATAGTTCCGGTAAAAACGACATTTCCTTTTTCAAAGCCCACACAAGCAATATCTGCGGAAATAAAATTGCTAATTTGCAAATGATAACCGAAAAACTGTTGAGCGACTATATCTATTATGCTTTTAAAAATCAAAATGATACGCTTTATTTCTGGGGTTTTTACAGCGAAAAAGTCAGCCGGGATATTAACAGCAAAAAAGAAATCAAGTCGTTTCTCTCTAAACACATCAACGATTCTAACTATTTCTCGGCTGTCAGAAAATATGTCCGCATTAAAAGCAAAGATTTCTTACCAAATAAACCATGATAAAAAAGATTGTTTATCTGTTCATTCTGATGTGGCTTTTTCAGTCATGCTACGTAGGCAGGGCATTAGTACATCTTACGGCAGGAATATACGATTACAAAATCTTTAAAAACGATACACTGAAAGCCAAAAATCCCGATCCGCTGCCTAAATCATATTTATACAACAACAAAGGTTTTCCGGCAGAAATTCTTTCTATGGCCGAACAACTTCAAACTACTGCTTTTGTTGTAATAAAAGACGACTCCGTGCGGTTTGAAAAATACTGGAACGAAGGCGGTCCCGATGTCATTTCAAACTCATTTTCCATGGCTAAAAGTGTGGTCGGTTTACTTATTGGTTTTGCCATTCAGGACGGGTACATTAAATCGGTCGATCAACCGGTTTGTGAGCTTTTACCCGATTTTGAAGGAGGTTGCGAAAGCCATATGCGGGTTCGCGATTTACTTACC
>CAZDUU010000140.1:0-5980 GCA_964508675.1 uncultured Bacteroidales bacterium
CGACGCAGATATACAATGGCGGAATGCCTTCAAAATTTCCGAATTGTGGAGATAGTAACGGGTCTGTGGGATTATTATCTGCAATATAAAGTTTTGTCCATACTGTCCATGAACCCATAGGTGCAATATCATTCTTTGCGTTATACTTAAATGAATCTGCATTACATCGCAGGTCAGTTACCGGAGAAATTGAAAATGCTGCTTTAGGCTGTGCAATATGATTCTGTTTAAGGGCGAGTAGTAAAGATAATGTCAACGTAGCACCGGCAGATTCTCCTCCAACAATAATGTTTTGTGCCTCGAAACCCTGACTTAATAACCATTTATAGGCTAAAACACAATCGTCGAGTGCTGCGGGAAAAGGAAATTCGGGAGCTAACCTGTAGTCAAATACCAGAGATTTTAATTGGCATCCGTTCGCAAATTTTGCAACATGCATACGATGTGTGAGGCAGGAACCCGAAATAAAGCCACCGCCATGTATGTATAAAAGTACTTTATCCTTCATCGGATTTTTGGGGATTATCCATTCGGCATTTAATCCTTCAACTAAAATTTTTTGCGTTGAAATATTTTCAGGCAATTTTATTTTTGATGTTGCTTTATCAATATTTTCGCGAAATTCTTTTACAGAGAAGTTCCCGTCAACAACTTCAGGTTTTAGTTTCAATTTAAACAAATGCCTGTTCCTGATCAATCCGATCACCAATTTACTGCGAATACTTTGCATGGTAATGTCTGTTTAATTTTGATGCAAATTTCGTTTATTGTCGGAAGGATTCAATTCACCTATGTTAATTTTGGAATTTTTCCTGATTTTTTTTCTGATCCTGCATAATGATTGAGGGGCAACGCCTAAAAATGTGGATAAATGTTTTAAAGGAATTTTCTGTATCAATTCATCCGGGTAATTATTTATTAATTTTATATACCTTTCTTCGGCAGTCATGGTTCTTATTTCAAGATAGAAAGATTCGCTGAATTCCTGGATTTCATTCAGCAGTTTGCGGATAAAAATATTCCAGGAATTCAATTCTTCAAGTTTTTTGTAATGTTCGTAGGATATTTGCCAGACTTTTGTTTTTTCTAAAGCCTGAATACCCTCATTTGAAGCTTCCTGCTTCCGGAAGCTGATTTTAGAAGTAAAGCAGTACGGAGCAATGGTAAATGTTTTTGTAAGGTCGTTACCGTCAATGTTATTATAAAACCTGATGAGGCCACTCTCCAGAAAATAGAAATACCTGCATATCTTACCCTGCTCAAGGATTAGCTCGTTCTTTTTGAATTCTCTTGCCTCGAATAACTTTTCAATAGAATGCCATTCAGCCTCCTCTAATTTCGTGTAGTTTTCTATAAATTTCCTAAAACTCATAATGATGCAAAAATGAGCAATTTATTGATGAATAAAAAATTATTTTCTTAATAAAGTCGTTGTTCAACGGCTGGTTGCTGCTACCAGTAGGGTTTTTGAAAAGCTAGTCAGCTTCAACAGTAATTAATTTTTATTAATTATTTATGATTTTTATCCTGGGTTTAAGAATGTGTTTTGTATCCATTTTTCTTCCTTGTTCAAAAATTCCATTTTCGTTATTTTGAATTCCTGCTACAATTGTCACTTTTCCATTAATTTGTATGGTCTTGCCATTTAATTCCTTTGCTTTCTCATATGGAATATCAACTACATAACCGTTCATGTAAAATCCATCCTTGGTTGCTGTCTTAATGTCCAATATGGTTTTAAAGCAAACATAAATATCTTTTGCTTTAAATAGTATGGCATAATAACCTGTCGAAGTAATTCCTGCTTCAAATTGCAACGTTTTTCCATTGTCAGGTCTGATTTCTAATCGTAAGGGTTCTGTTAAAATGGAATATTTGAAATTTCCAATCAAACTATCTTTCTTAAGCAAATGGTTATAGTTCGAAATGATGATTGTACTGTCATTGAAAGACCAGAGTGTTACATTTTTATGAATGGAATCTCTAGAAACAGTTAGTTTTGATAAAGGAATTTGTTCGGAACTATGCAGGGTTGCTTCGGTGAAATTCTCTCCAGTTGTCCAAATGGTATTTTTAAGATTGTCAAAAAACAGCGTTTGTCCAAAACTTAGCTGACCAATAATCAAAATCAATATTATAAAAATAACCTTTCTCATATCAAAAGTTTTATTATCATATAATTGTCCATAAAGGCGAATCCAGACCCATAACAGGTATCCTGCCTGCAATGAGAAAACTTAGTAATGTCAATATCGCTTTATTCAAGTTATAATGGTATTTCCTTATAACTTGGAACAAGTTGTCTAAAAACCTCATTCTCTTCTTCCATTTTAAATCAAAAATAAGTCGTTTGTGTGAGATAATAAAATTTATTTCTTTGTGATGAGTAGTGGGGTTTTTCATGCTCGTTGATAACTTAGCGAAGCGAATAGACGAGGACGAGAGGGGGAAAACCGTTTTTTGTTTTCTTTATCAATTAGCTCATTTATCCAATAAATCTTGCTCCTGCAATTCCAATCCCAGCTCCAAGTATCAATGAAAGAATAATCATAGGAATTATCGCCTTTTTGTCATTGGGATATACAATAATCATAAATGGGATAGCTGATAATACTGATATGACTACGCCTGTAATCCAATGAGGAATATTCCAATTAACAAATGGGATAATTAATCCAAGTGCAAAATAATGGATAAAAGCAGATATTGAAGCCGTTTTGTTTAATTTCTGGATTATCATAGGAATTACGTCTATTAATCCAGCAGCTAAACCAATCAATATTGCAATAAACAAATTATTCATAGTTTTTATCGTTATAGTTGTTTCTTTTTTTAATGCATGCTAACTCGTTAATATATACAGTAAAACTGTTTTATATTTCCTTCAAAATTATACTATTTCTTTCAAACAACAAACAAATTTAGTGGAATTATTTGTTAAAAAAGTGAGGGATTCTTTTTTAGGAAATTGTTTTTAACGAATATTTTCAAGCTTTTGTCTGGTTTCGAGATTTTCGTATTTTGATAGTGATTTTTTATACATTTCAGCAGCTTTATCTTTATTACCAGTGGCCATAAAATAATCACCATAGGAGTCGAATGCATTGTAGCTATCGGGATAGTTTTTTATATTGAGTTCGAAGAAATATCCCGCCAGACGATAGCTTTTCATCATCAGCGCGCTATATGCCAGCGTGTTAATTGTGTTTTCTGAAGGATAAATGGTACATCCCATTTTTTTAGAAATAGTTGTATAATGGTTCTCAATTCTGTAAGCCAGTGTTAAACTGGTATCTGCATAATCTTTTTTGGTAAGCGGAAGGTTGTAAAAATCGAAAATAAAGTGCAGGGCATCATAGGTAGCCATCAAAGGCACTGAGCCATGGTTTTCGTTTTCGTAATATTTTGTCTTGTAATTCAATTTGTTTTGCCGGTTTGAATTTAAAAGTCCTGAAAGAGCAAGTATGGAGCGAATATGAAGTGTATTTCTTGTTGCATCTTTTTTAACTTTAATGGTATCCATTCCTTTATCCATGGAGTTGGCAATAGCTAAATACAAATCAATATTTTCGAATTTTTTTTCTGATAATGCTTTTTGTGCTTCTTTTAACGAAATCTGATTATCCCACCACATACTTGGATCAATGGCAACGTATGAATTAAACAGTTTTGGGTCTTGAATCAGGGTGTTTATTACCGTCAACCCGCCGAGCGAATGCCCGGTTAACATTTTATAGCTTGTAACCGGGTAAGTGGAATCAATATACGGTATCAATTCATTTTTCATAAAGGAAATAAATTCTTTGTATGCGCCCGAAGTCTTGCTTATATTTGTATCGCACGAAGGTGTGTAATCATGAAACCTGTCTTTACTAGGTATTCCGACAACAATCATTTCGGGGCAAATGGTATTCCCGTTAATATAACTCAACTGTTGCAACATTCCCACTACGGAACAAAAGTGCCAGTCGCCATCCAGCAGATACAAAACAGGATATTTTTTATCATTTTTACTGCTGTTGGTTTCATTTTGTGGGATATATATCCATACAGGCCGTTTTTCATTTAGTATTTTCGAATAAACAGTGTCAATCTTTCCGATAACTATTTCTTTGCTTTGAGCAATAGTACAAACGTAAATAATAATAATTGAAATGGTAAGAAAAAAACGTTTCATCATCAATTGTTTTATTTAGAACTACTTCTTTTGTTTAACGAACTTAAATTTATTATGATTGGTAAGGCTTTCATAAAAAGTGCAAATAATAAACCTTCAAAAATAAAACAAAACTTTTATAAAACCAACCTTTACCTTTCTATGTGTATGGTGCTGTTCAAAATTATTAAACCTCTGACGTTAATAACTTTTGAATTTTTAAATTGACAGAGGCTTCAACTCGTTTTATCTTAGCTAAAAAAAAGACTATGATTAATGTAGCAGTCATGTTTGGTGGTTATTCGTCTGAGTATGAAATCTCTGTAAAGAGTTCAAAGCAGATAAGCAACTGGCTCGATAAGAGTAAATATGCTGTTTATCCTGTGCTGGTTCGTCATGACGGTTGGTTCTATCAGGACGAAAAAGGTATTCCGGTGGATAAAAGTTATTTCGGAATGGAGCTCGAAGGAAAAAAAATACGCTTCGATTATGCTTTTATCATTATTCACGGCAATCCCGGCGAAAACGGTTTATTGCCCGGCTACCTCGAAATGATGGGAATACCACATTCAACCTGTCCTTCGATGGTTTCATCATTGACATTCAATAAATACTTCTGCAAACTTGCATTGCGCGATTTACCTGTAAATCTGGCCAAATCGGTATTGATTCGTAAAAACGAAAAATACGATAAAACAGCCATCCTGCGCCATGTTGGAATCCCGTGTTTTGTAAAACCCAACAACGGAGGTTCCAGTTGCGGTACATCCAAAGTGAAGAAGATGGAAGATTTTGATGCTGCCATGGAATTGGCTTTTAAAGAAGACAACGAAGTGATCATCGAAGAGTTTATCCAGGGAACAGAAATCTCGTGCGGTGTGGTAAAAACCAAAACCTTTGCATCGGTGTTGCCCATTACCGAAATTGTTCCAAAAAACGAATTTTTCGATTACGAAGCCAAATATACGGCAGGAATGTCGGAAGAAATCACTCCGGCGCGCATTTCGAAAAACATGTATGAATTATGCCAGCAATATACTTCGCAGATATACGATTTTCTTGGATGCCAGGGAATTGTTCGTGTTGATTATATTGTCCGCAACGAAATGCTGTATTTTCTCGAAATCAATACGGTTCCCGGTATGTCAGAAGCCAGTATCGTGCCCCAGCAGGCCCGTTATTTTGGCATTCCCATGACCGAACTGTTGACACATGTAATTGAAAACAGATAGAATAATATCCCTAAAAGCCTTTTTATTTTTTATCCTCATCTCAACTTTTTAGTTTATTTTTGGATGTTTGATTCTACATGAAGAGAATCGTATCTAATATTACATTTATCTTATTGTTTTCGGTTTCTGTTTTTCCTCAGACTTCCGAAATGGAGCAACTGTACGAAAAAGACGGAGAACTTTTGTATGATAAATCCACTCAAAAGCCTTTTACAGGAATTTTAATTGAGCGAAACGAAATGGGAAAAGTAATTGCTAAAAAAGCTTTTGTAGATGGGCTGGAAAACGGAACTTCAAGGTTTTTCGATAAAAGTGGAAAACTGGTATCAACCGGTGAATTTAAAAATGGACTCGAAGACGGGCTTTGGATTTGGTTTTATCCGTCGGGTGTGATTAAGGCCAAAGGCTTTTATAAAGAAGGCGAAGCCTGCGGAATATGGACTTATTACTATGAAAGCGGAACCGTTGAACGTGCTGGAGAAGTGAATAAAGAAAAAGAAAACGGACAATGGAAATATTACAATGAAACAGGTCAGTTGGTCAATGAACGGTATTTTATTTATGGTTTAAAAGACAGTGTTGAAACATGGTA
>CAZDUU010000141.1:0-5953 GCA_964508675.1 uncultured Bacteroidales bacterium
AACAGGCAACCTTATGCGTTAATTCGGAATCGGAAAATCCCTGCGAAGTAGAAATTACCAATGTTCTTGGCGAACATGTTGAAACCATTTCAGTAACCGAAGGCTACAGCGAAACCATAGTACCATTAGATAAATACTCCAAAGGCATATATATTGCCTCGTTGATTAAGAATGGCAAAAAAGTAGTGATACAACGGTTTTCAGTCGTAAAATAAATATAAAAAAGGCTGCCAATAGGCAGCCTTTTTTATACAGAAATATTTTAACTAAAAATACTTAGCTTCTTCTTTTATACCTTTTAACTCGTTCATGCGGGTCAGAAGGTTATTTGCCAGACGGCTTGCACCAATTCTGAAGTAATGGTTATTCAGCCATTTATCGCCAAGCACATTTTTTACAATGGAATAATAAACCAAGGCCTGTTTAACAGTTACAATACCACCGGCCGGTTTAATTCCTACCATTCTTCCGGTTTTTTCGCAGTAGTCTTTGATAGCATTTACCATAGCATAAACAGCTTCGTAAGTGGCAGCAGGTTCCTGTTTGCCGGTCGATGTCTTAACGAAATCGGCACCGGCTTCCATGCTTAGCATACTGGCTGTGTAAATAGCTTCTTCGTTGGGCAATGCACCACTTTCGAGTATCACTTTTAAATGAGCTTTTCCGCAGGCTGATTTAATGAGTGAAATCTCATTGGCCACATCCTGAATTTCTTTATTTATAAATTTGCCTACCGACATTACAATATCAATATCGTCGGCACCTTTTTCAACTGCAAGGCTTGTTTCAGCTAACTTAACGGCTAGAAAGGTTTGCGATGAGGGAAAGCCTGCTGAAACAGCGGCTATTCTAACACCTTTTGCCTTTAAATTTTGCTTAACGGTTTTTACGAAGTTCGGGTAAACGCAAATGGCTGCTACATTAGGACAATCGGGATAGTGCTCATTGAAATGGTTTACCTTTTCGACCATCAATTTTATTTTATCATCGTAGTCGGTAGTATTTAATGAAGTTAAGTCAATAAAATTAAAAATCTGTTTTAATACATTCACATCCGTATCATGTTCGGCAAATTTAGCCAGCTGCATAATTTCGGCAGCAATCGATTCTTTTGAGAAATTCATATTCGTTAATTTTTATACAAACTTACATAATTATTAAATCCCGACAAAACGTCGGGACAAAAACCTTTATAAAAATTCATGTAAGTTCCCTCTGACCTTTTAAAAAGACAAAGAGTAATTTACAGAGGAAAATTACAATTTTTATTTAATATCAATATTCTTCAGAAGTTTTGAAAAATCATTTCCTGTCGGGTTCTGATAAATACGGAGATAAAATAATGGAACAACTGACATAAAATGGTCAAAAATATCCGCCTGAACTTTTTCAAAGGGTTCCCAATCAATAATGTTGCTAAAAGCATAAATCTCAAGAGGAATTCCGCCTTCAGAAGGAGCCAGCTGGCGCACCATCAGCGACATATCCTTACGCATATATGGTAAACTCTTGATGTATTCAAAGGCATACATCCTAAAAGTGCCGATATTAGTAAGCCATCGGCCGTTAATAGGTTTTTGTGCATCGAACGGAAGATTTTTATTGAATTCTTCCACTTCTTTCATCTTATTTTCAATATAACCTTTTAAAAGCTCTATTTTCTTTAACTCTTCAATTTCCTCAATTGTCAAAAAACGTACGGTATTGATATCAATAAAAAGCGAACGCTTAATACGTCTGGCCTTTGATTCTTCCATTCCACGATAATTAATAAAGGATTCTGAAACTAAAGAATAAGATGGAATCATACAGATGGTCTTATCCCAGTTTTCGACTTTTACTGTTGTAAGAGTTATTTCAATGATAGAGCCATCTGCATTTTTTGATGGCATAACAATCCAATCGCCCAGTTTGACCATTTCGTTGGCAGAAAGCTGAATACCAGCAACCAGACCCAACAAAGTGTCTTTAAAAACTAATAAAAGAACCGCTGCTATAGCACCTAAACCCGTCAGGAAATAACTTGGGTCTTTGTCAAGAATAATTGACAAAATTAAAATGCTTCCTATGGAATAATTGAATATATTGATAACCTGTAAAAAACCACGTATTGGCCTGTCTTTGGAAGCCGGCATGGACATATAAATCTCGTTGAGCGACTTGAGAAAAGAAGAAATAATGAGCATTATTACCACAATCATGTATATGTAAACCATTGACTTAACTATGGTTATCCACTCTGGATATCCTTTCAACACCACATTTGAAGAGGAATAAATAATTAGAGCCGGAACAATGTGAGAAAAGCGATGAAAAACCTTATTTTTAAGGAGAATATCATCCCATGTTATAGAGGTTCTCTTAACTATACGACTTACAATAACAGAAATAAACTTCTTGGCCAGTAAATTAGCTACAAATGAAATGATAAAGACAGCAGCAATTACGATAACTAATTTCAGAATCTCAGCCCAGAAAGAAGTTAATCCCAAATCAATTAACCAATGCTTAATATCCGTTATCATAATTATTCATTTTTATAATCGCAGGAACATCCACAGGAATTGCAGCCCATATCTTCATGTGAGGCACATTGAATTCCTTCTTTTTTCAAAGCTTTGTTTTGGCTGATGTGGGTATTGGGGAATTTTCCATTTTTTTTAATAAGGATGGTAATTGCCATTCCTGCCATTGCTATTGCAAGCAATCCGAGAGCAAGTAAAATAATCTTGAGCATAACCGTTAATTTTTTACAAAGGTACAAATTATTTTTGGCTTGATGTGCTTATTTAGAATTATTCTTATTAAATTTGCAAAAAAAAGATTATGGATAATGATAGGAAATTAAGCTTCGATGATTTTAAGAAAGAAGTCTTAAATGATTATTATATATGCAACTTAAGCCGTAAACTGAGTATTCTCGGACGAAAAGAAGTTTTAGGAGGAAAGGCTAAATTCGGTATTTTCGGCGACGGAAAAGAATTGGCTCAGATAGCTATTGCCAAATATTTTCGTAACGGCGACTGGCGTTCGGGATACTACCGCGATCAGACTTGGATGCTGGCGGCAGGATTGCTCACTCCAGAGCAATTTTTCGCACAACTTTATGGCGATACCGATTTAAGAAATAATCCTCATAACTCAGGCAGGGTTTTCAACAATCACTTCAGCACACCTAACACAAGTAGCGACGGGAGCTGGAAAAACCTGATACAACAAAAAAACTCGGCAGCCGATATTTCTCCTACAGCCGGTCAAATGCCCCGTTTATTAGGACTTGCCTATGCATCAAAATTATACCGCAATATCTCTGAGCTTTCTTCTCATACTCAATTCTCTGAAAACGGGAACGAAGTGGAATTTGGATCTATTGGCGATGCCAGTACTTCCGAAGGACATTTCTGGGAAACACTTAATGCTGCATCTGTGTTACAGGTTCCATTGGCGTTGTTTGTTTACGATGATGGTTACGGGATATCTGTTCCAAAAAAATACCAGACAGCCCGTCAAAACATTTCTGATGCTCTGCGAGGATTTGAGGATGAAACAGGAAATGGAATCAAAATTTATCGCATTAAAGGATGGGATTACCCCTCGCTTGTAAAAACCATAAAAGAAGGCATAGAACTTTGCCGAACCAATCATAAACCGGTTGTATTTCATATAGAAGAAATAACACAACCTCTCGGACACAGCACCAGTGGTTCGCATGAAAGATATAAAAGCCCGGAACGGCTCCAGTGGGAACAGGATTTCGACCCGATACGCAAATTCAGAATCTGGATTGAAGACAACCGCATAGCATCCTCTTCAGAACTTGAAGAAATTGAAAACAAAGCAAATTCGGATGTAAACAACGCCCGTCAAAGAGCCTGGGAAAATTACACTGAACCTATTAAAAGAGAACGTGATGCCTTACTAAGGATTATTGAAACACGCTCCTGCAAATGTAAACGCGAACATGTGGACAAAGTCGGCCTGATAGCCAACGACTTAAAACAAATTCTAAATCCTATCCGCAAAGATATTTTCAGTTCTGCCAAGAAGATTTTACGACATGTCTGTATGGATTGTACCATACGCAAACAATTGCAGGAAGATTTACATTTATGGCTGGAGCGGAATTACAAAGATGCACATCAACGATACAGTTCAAATCTATATATTGAAAGTCCTAAATCTGTATTAAAAGTAAAAACGAATGCCCCGGTTTTCTCCGCAGAACAACAGCTTGTTGCAGGAAGAGAAATCATTCGCGACAACTGGGATTTTCAGCTTAAAAAACTAAATAATCTCGTCATCTTCGGTGAAGATGTTGGTTATATTGGTGGTGTTAACCAGACCTACGAAGGGTTGCAAAAAAAATACGGCGAACTGCGTGTCAGCGATACAGGAATCCGCGAAGCTACGATTCTCGGTCAGGGTATCGGCCTTGCTCTGCGCGGAATTCGACCGGTTGTGGAAATACAATATTTTGATTATTTATTATATGCACTTCAAACGCTTAGCGACGATTTAGCAACGCTGCAATACAGAACCAACGGCCAGCAAAAAGCTCCGGTTATTATTACCACACGAGGACATCGTTTAGAAGGAATCTGGCATTCCGGCTCACCGCTGAGTATGGTTATAAACTCCATTCGTGGAGTTTATGTGGCAGTTCCCAGAAACATGACACAGGCTGGGGGTTTTTACAACACGCTGCTCGAATCAGATGATTCCGCACTGGTCATAGAACCGCTGAATGGCTATCGTTTACGGGAAAACAGACCTCAAAATGTAGGAGAATATAAAATTCCCTTTGGCGTTCCCGAAATCATGCAACAGGGTACTGACGTAACTTTAGTAACCTATGGCTCCAACGTTCGCATTGCGCAGGATGCGGTTGAACAATTGAAGGAATTTGGCGTTTCTGTTGAGCTTATTGATGTTCAGACTTTATTGCCTTTCGATATCAACAAAATCATTTTGGAATCACTCAGAAAAACCAATAAAATTGCATTCTTTGATGAAGATGTCCCGGGAGGTGCAACAGCATTCATGATGCAGAAAGTATTGGAAGAACAAGGAGGATATGCCTATCTGGATGCAGAACCTATTACTATAACCGCAAAAGAACATCGTCCTGCTTATTCAACCGATGGTGATTATTTCTCAAACCCCAATGCTGAAGATGTATTTGAAAAAATATATTCTTTAATGCACAATTACAATCCCAACAGATATCCTCAAATATTTTAAGTCCGGCAAATGGCTTCTTATCAAAATAAGCAGTTTCAAATTGCTGTATTACTTTTTCTGGGTTTTATCTGGGGTTCTTCCTTCATTTTAATGAAGAAAAGTCTTATTCTTTTTTCAGATCTGGAATTAGGCGCCATACGAATATTTTCTGCAGCCCTGGTGTTACTTCCATTCGCTATAAAAAGAGTCAGAACACTTACCAAAAAACAAATATTTTACGCTTCGCTTTCGGGCTTCTTAGGAAGTGGAATTCCCGCTTTTCTCTTTACCATTGCTCAGAAGCATATTACCAGTACCGAAGCGTCCATTTATAATGCACTTACTCCTTTATTCACACTTTTGATAGCTGTTCTCTGGTTCAAAACAAAGGTTTATCGATTTAATATTTGGGGTGTATTTGTCGGACTGGCAGGAAGTATTTTACTCATTCTTCAGCGAAATAGCGGAATAACTGGGACTTCAGACCGACCCATTTACGGATTGCTTTTGGTTTTAGCGACCATTATGTACGGTTTCAACACCAATCATGTTAAAAATAATCTAAAAGAAGTAGATGGCTTAACCATAACTTCGGTTGCATTTATGACAATGCTGATACCGGTTATCCCTTTTTTTCTACATGAAGGATTTATCGAGAAAATTGAAAGTCCGATTTTCGGCATTTCGCTTCTGTATGCCCTGATTCTTTCACTGATTGGAACGGCTTTTTCGT
>CAZDUU010000142.1:0-5944 GCA_964508675.1 uncultured Bacteroidales bacterium
TATCACGTGAAATAGAAAAGTCAATTAAGTTCTTTTCACCTCTTCTTAAAATAGAAACGTTGACAATAGTTCCTTTCTTCCCTCTTAATTGTTTAAAAACTTCGGTGTTTTTGATTCCCACGCCTGCTACATCTTTTCCGTCAATTTTAATAATTCTGTCCCCTGCCCTGATTCCGAGTTTTTCACTTGGTCCGCCAGGAATAGGATTTACCACAAGAATAGTATCATTAAAAATATTGAACTGAATACCTACTCCCTCAAAATTCCCTTCCAGAGGTTCGTTCATTTCTTTTACTTCGTCTTTGCTAATGTATGTTGAATGCGGGTCAAGTGTTTTTAGCATTTCTACAATAGCTGCCTCTGCCAATTTATCGTTATTAACGCTATCTACATAAAACAGGTTGATTATGTCTAATGTACGTTGTATTTTTAATGATGCCTGAGTTGCTACCTGAGAAAATAATGAAACACTGATAGTCAATGCGAATACTAAACTTACAAATTTTGCTTTCATCTTTAAAACCTTTATTTTTGCAAAGTTATTAAAAACATTATAATAATGGAATGTTCGCTGACTAAAAATAAGTTAAACTGCAATTGTTCATACCCTTGCTCAAATAAAGGGAAATGCTGTGATTGCATCTCGTATCACAGGAATATGGGGGAACTACCTGCATGTTATTTTAACGATATTTATGAAAAGACATACGACAGAAGTTTAGAGAACTATCTAAAAATGAAGAAAAAAGTATAGTTTTTTTAAAACAAAAAAGGGGAAAGTAAATTTCCCCTTTTTTGTCGATTTTACCTTTATTATTCTTTAATCATAATCTTCTTTATTGTGCCATTATTTGTGCTAATTCTCAATAAATATGCACCTTTTTCTAAAGAGCTTATATCCAATGAGCAAACTTTATCCATAAATGTTTTACTAAGAATTTCTTTCCCATCAATTGAATAAACCACAATATTTGAAGCTAATTCATTTTCAAATTCTACATTAATTATTTCATTAGCAGGATTCGGATAAACATTGATATTAGTCAACACATTAGCATCAATACCTGATGCTTCCACATGAATTGTTTGTTGAATAGTATCACTTCCACAGCTATTAGTAGCTACTAATGTTACAACGTAATCACCATCAGCAACATATGTATGTGACGGATTGGACATTGTTGAAAATGTACCATCACCAAAAGTCCAGTAATATGTTGATGCATTGGTAGAAGAATTTGTAAAGTTAACAGACAATAAATTTGCAGCATATGCAAATGAAGCCTGAGCTACAGGTAAAACAGTAATATTTACAGAAGAAGTTCCCTGCGTAGAACCATCAGTCACAGTTAATAAATAGGTTGTATTTGCTGTAGGGTTTACTGTAGGATTTGATGTAGTACTTGTAAAACCTGTAGGATTAGAAGCCCATACATAAGTATAACTACCCGAACCACCTGACACCTGTGTATTTAACTGTACCTGCTGACCTGAACAAACAGAGGTTACTGAAGGATTAATATTCACAGTTAAAACGCTTGTACTAACAGTAATAATAACATCATCTGTAGATGTGCAACCAGTTGTATTGTCTGTAACAGTTAAAGTAAATGTTTGATTTGCCGTCAAACTAACTGTCTGTGGATTTGCGATGTTAGCATTTGTAAGCATTGATGCAGGTTCCCAATGATAGGAATAGTTACCTGAACCACCGGTTGCGGTAGCATTAAGCTGAGCAGACGTGCCTGAAGCAATTTGTGCATCTTGTCCTGCATTAGCAGAAGGTTGAGAATAGAACACAACATTGACCTGGTCTGAAGATATGCATCCGCTGTTATTTTCGGTCCACTGTAAAACATAAGATCCTTGACTTGTTGATGTTATTGCCGTAGTTGCACTAGAAGCATTTGTAAAATCAATAGTGCCGGTTCCTGAAATCTGAATCCAGCTGCCTGTTCCAATTGAAGGAATTGCATTTAAATTTACAGATGAGCCACAGGTATTTAAATCTTGCCCTGCATTTGCGGTAGGAGCAGCAGTTACGGTTACAGTAGATGGAACTCTTGCACTGGTGCATGTTGAAACTGTTTGTACCTCCCAATCATAAAAATAATAATAGTAACTAGTTCCTGCATTTGAATTTTTAATGCTACAAACTCCACTTAAAGTATATGGGTATGAAACACCTGAGTTTATTCTATATAAGCTACAATTAGCAGGTGCTACCAGTTGATAATTTGCACCAATTGGAATATCAAAATTTAATGTTACTCTGCTCGCACCAGTTGGTATATTTGCAGTTATTGATTGCAAAGTTGCACCCGACGCATCTTTAAGTTCGATTAGTCTATTCCCTGCAGTTTGAGTATACACACTTACTGACACCAATTTGAAATGCGTATAGCTATCAAATATTAACCAGGATTGTGATGTATTAGTGGCGCCACCACTTGTGTATGTTGGACCGACATATTGCGATGTACCTATGGTAGTAATATTATTTTCCACATAATATGTTGTAGTTGACGAAACATTCGGTTGATAAGAAGTACCTGTTGTAAGCTGAGTACCTCCTGTAGAAGCATCATACCAATACAATGTTCCGGTTCCTGAAGCTGTTAAATGAGCAGTTCCAGAACCACATAAATTATCATTAGTTGTAGTCGGAGCTGTTGGAAGAGTAATGGTTATATAATTAGTTTGCGTTTTTGTATTATTTCCGGCGCAGCTTGATACAGTTAATACAACTGTATATGTTCCGCTTGCTGTATATGTATGTGCAGGATTTTGCAAAGTAGATGTTTGTCCGTCTCCAAAATTCCAGAGATAAGTTGCCCCTGCAGGTGCTGTTGACTGGTCAGTAAAATTAATTGTAGCATTACAACCACTTGTAACGTCAGCAGAAAAATTAGCTACCGGTGCAGTTGGCGACAATGCAACATTTTGAATTGTAGTTGCTTTATTGGTAACAGAAACGCTTATTGTTTGTGACTGATAACCCGGGGCTGAGTATGTAACTGAATAAGTTCCGGTGTAAATAGGACGGTGATAATCACCAACAGGAAGCGAACTATATACATGAGAACTATCCCTGTCATGCGAGTTAACAAAAACTTTTGCTTTTATTGGCAATCCAGAACAGGCGTCAGTAATAACACCATGAATTCCGTATTTTGCCTGACGAATATAATTTAAAAATGAACGGTAGTTATAATTCCAATGATTTGGTAATTGAGCTGCATCGAGCAATTTCGTATTTGAAAGTTCTACAGTAACTTCTCTTCCTAATAAATAATATGTATAATAGTCCTGACGACTACCATATGCATAATACCAATCTGCTCCTTCAGTTATTCCATTACTACTAACACCTTTCATATAAGTACTTGTTCCATATAAGAATACTGTATCGGCATATTCATGTCCGACATATTGCCACCAAGTATCATCAGCATGGGTTTTTTGAGCTGAAGTCCAGGAATCCCATGGAAAATTAAAAACTTCAGCGCCACCATGTGTATTTATTGACAATGTAAAATTGTGAGCTGCTCCAAAATTCATCATCTCAATAGTTTCCAACGAATAACTGGTTTCACCATCAGGATGAGCACCCTGAACCGGATTGGGATAATTTCTGTTCGGATCGACGCCATTGGCTAATTCTCTAGTAGCACTTGCTATCGTATTATCGCCTCCAGCATAAGTTCCATCAGGATTTGAAAAAGGATTAATCCAAACTTCTTCATTGTCAACGATATCTTTAACACGCTGACTACTTGCGTAATTAGATAGTAAATAATCAGCAAGTCTCAATAAAAGAACACCACCTGTAACTTCATCGCCATGCATGGTTCCGGTCATAAAAACTTCAGGTTCATTTTCGTCAACATTCGGATTATCAGTTATTTTCAAAACTAATAGTAATCGACCACTTTGAGATGTACCAATAGTATCTAATTTACACAAAGACGGATAATTCGTTGCAAAATTTTGCATCATTTGCACATATACTGAATAAGTTGGATATCTGTCCCAGCTAGCCATCTGTGCAACTGTTGTTGCCATAGTCAATGCTTTAGTTCCGGAGGTTTTTGACACTACCTCAAAGGGGATGTTTAGTTCCTTAAGTTTTTTATAATTAGTCTTATAAACATATGCATAAACTGTGTTTCCAACTACATTGTCAACTGAAATAAATTTTGGAAGTTGATCTATTTCCGCTCTTCCAGAAACAGTAAACTTAAAATACACATCACTGTATACGCTGATCTGGTTTAAGGCTTTTGCATTTTCATCAGCATTTTTCTGTCCCATAGCAAAACTAATGGAAAGTAGCATAAATAAGGTAAAAATAATAATTTTCATATTTCTTTTTTTTCAAAGTTAGTTACTAAACCGTTTTAATGTTCTTTTCAAGACTATTTTTTTTGACGAAAAGTTGCAAAAAATCTTCAAATGAACTACTTTTAACGACGAAATTATAATATTTATAAACGAATGAAAATCACTGCACTTTTTTTATTATTGTTAATCAGTTCAATAAGTCTTTTTTCTCAGGAAAACGAACAAGATGAAAAATTTATCTCTAAAAAAAATGATCACCTGGTTGTTTCCTTTATGAATTGTCAACTAAGTAAAGTTCCCCAGGAAATGAAAATAATGCCTGTTTCATTAGGTTTAGATGCTCAATATTTTTTTACTTTGCTTAAGAAAGACAGAACATTAAATTTTTCCATTGGCCTGGGAATCAGTACCCACAATATTCATAATAATGCTTTGCCCTACGACAGCTTAGATAAAACTTTTTTCAGACCGATACCCGGTGGATATGAATATACGAAAAACAAACTGACAGTCAGCTATTTTGAAATACCCTTAGAAATTGATATTGTTTCTAAATCAGATAAAAGGAACAGAAATTTTAAAATGGCTTTAGGTGGAAAATTCGGGCTAATGCTTACTAATTACATAAAATATTCAGGAGAAGATTTCAGATACCAATCCAAACAGGAGGTAAAATTCAAAGAATATAACTTTAGTAACATCCATAAATTAAACTACGGTGTATACAGCAGGTTTACATTTGGAAGAATTGGCTTAAATGTAAGTTACAGCTTATCAAATATTTTTAATGACGATAAAGGACCTGAAACGAGCTTTTTCTCATATGGATTATGTATATCTATTTAGCTAAAACGTTTTAACAAAAAAATGCCTTTTTTCATAATAAACTTACATTTTATACTTTAACTTTACATCATCAAATTTTAAGTTTATGAAGAATGTTTTAATACTAGGTGCAGGCTTTTCATCAACAGTGATGATAAAGTATTTGCTCGAAAAATCAACTGAGAATGATTGGCATATTACTGTTGGTGATGTTTCTTTGGAATTAGCCGAAAAAAAAATCAACAATCATCCAAGAGGTAAAGCTATTGTCTTTGACATTAATAATCAGGAACAAAAAGAGAAAGAAATAGCCAAAGCAGATGTTGTTATTTCATTTCTTCCTGCTATGATGCACCCCATTGTTGCCCGCGAGTGTTTAAGACAGGGTAAAAATATGGTAACTGCTTCCTACGTTTCACCGGAAATGAAAAGCATTGCTAACGAAGTTAAAAACAGAGGATTAGTTTTTCTGAATGAACTGGGAGTTGACCCTGGAATTGACCATATGTCTGCCATGAAAGTCATTGATGAAATTCGTTCAAAAGGCGGTATTATGAAAGCTTTTTACAGCAATACCGGCGGATTAATTGCTCCTGAGTCGGATAATAATCCATGGCATTATAAATTTACATGGAATCCAAGAAATGTTATTGTTGCAGGGCAAACCACTGCAAAATTTATTGAGAACGGTACTATTAAATATATTCCATATCAACAACTTTTTAAGCGTACTTTTAGAGTAAAGGTAACCGGAATGGGTGAATTCGATGTTTAT
>CAZDUU010000143.1:0-5922 GCA_964508675.1 uncultured Bacteroidales bacterium
TCTATCTCGTCCACGCTGATGCAAAATAAATTATCGGAAGAATTGCTGGTTCAGATTTCAAAATACCAGGAAGACACCATGGCTATCCGCGAAAACATTGTGGATAAGCAGCGAGTTTTATCTTCCATTCTGAAAAGTGACACATTCCCACCCGAAATGCACAACAAGGTAAGAATCATGCTCAAAGACATCGGATCACTTTTGGACTATACAGCATTCAGTTTCCAGCGCCTCGATTATTTGCAAAACACAGTACTTGGTCTTATCAATGTTGAGCAGAATAAAATCATTAAAATTTTTACTGTGGCAACCGTAATTTTCATGCCCCCTACCCTGATTGCCAGTATCTACGGCATGAACTTTCATTTTATTCCAGAAATCAAATGGGAATGGGGTTATCCATTTGCAATAATTGTTATGATTTTATCGGTTAGTATAACCTTGTACCTATTTAAAAAGAAGAAGTGGCTTTAAATCCTTTCCAAATCCTTCAGTTTTATCCATCCTGTATTTCCGTCAGACAAACGAATTTCAACCCATTCTTCAAACTCATCACTTATTTTAACCTTGGTTCCTTCATGAATAACAAATAATGCCGTTCCACTGTCGTCTGGTGAACTTTTCACTTCAACAGCATCAGAGATAATAATAGCTTTATCATGGGCTACCTGTTTGTGATAAGATGAGAAAGCCGGAAATACCGACAAAACAAATATAATAAAGAAAATAACGGACAATGCTTTAAATAACCTTGCTGTTAAAATTTGGGAAGTAAGAAAATTAAAGTAAATCAGCGAAAGCGATATGATAAAAGCCAAAACAGCAAGCCAGGCCCATGCATTGGCAGAGAAAATATTGGTGTATGAGTTAAACCATGTAACATAAAAAGGCTCCGGTAATTCGTTAATTTTATCGCTAACCATGGTATTGGCAAACTGAAGATTGTGCAGAATATCCACATCCGAAGGATTCAGCAATAAAGCCCGTTCATAATATAAAATGGCTTTTGCAATTTGGTTTAAACGAAAATAGGAGTTGCCGATATTATAATAAAGATATGCCGATGATAATCCCTGCTTTTCAATTTTTAGATAATTTTCAACGGCTTTCTGGTAATTGCCTTTTTTATAATTTTGAAAAGCACTGTCAAGAATCGGTTTGTATGAGTCTGATGCAAAAAGATTAAAACTTAATGCAAGGCAGGATATATATATAAAAGCTCTCTTTATCATAACCAACTAAATTAAAGATTCTAAACTACGAATACTTTTAGCCGCTTTATTATAAATATCGTTCATACCGGCATTTACAGCAGAAGGCGCATATCGCGCAAACTCGCAGGTATCAATCACTTCATTAAGTTCGGCAATAATAGCGGATTCAATATTTTTTTCATTCAATTTTTGAATAGCCAGTTCCTTGGTAAAATCTGCCATGGGAATCATCAGCTTATCGCTTAAATACCCCCACAATGCTTTGGTTACTTCTTCATAGAACCTTTGTTCATCATTATTTTTAAGGCATTTCTGAGCTTCTTTGAGACGTCTGGAAGCGACTTTATTGGCTTTTTTATTACGCATGGCCATAATATTGGCTCTTTGCTTAATCTGCTCACGGCGCATGAATAATAAAACAAATAAAAGTATAATACCAACCGGATAAGCCAGTTTGTAAAAAACAGAAGAGAATAATAAGTGATTTGCTTCTGATAGTGGTTCCACATCGTCTTTTATATAGCGGATATCACTTCCCAGAACGCTGACATCTTTCTTGGCAAATTCGCTGATAACTGCATTTGCACTAATGGAAGAGTCTTTTGAAACCTGTATATTTACATCATCAATATGAACCGTTTTATAACTCCTGCTCTTTAAATCAAAGTAGCTAAAATCAAAACCCGGAATGGAATAATTGCCCGAATGACGAGGAATTATGATATAAGAAACCGTTTTGGAACCAGACGAAACCCCGTCTTTAGTTGTATAATTATTGGTCGTTTTGGGATCATAAACTTCAAAATCGCTTGGAAAATTAGGTCTTGGAATGTCCACCAGTTTTATATTTCCTGTTCCGGTTAGCTTTAGCGAATAGTTAAAAGCTTCGTTCATTTTCAGGCTTGTATTATCAACATGCGATTCCAGGTTAAACGACCCTACTCCGCCACTAAACGGTTGAGGTTTATTTTCGGGCAAAGGTTTAACGTTGATGTTAATCGTGGGACTTGCCAACTTTTTCGAGACATTCTGATAAGTCCCAAAGAAATCGTCAAAAATACTTCTTCTGCGGTTTTGAACTCTTTGTTGCACCATTACTGTTGCCAGAACAGGGTCTATCGTCAATGCACCCGAACGTTGCGGACTTAAAATAACCCTTTTCAGCAAACCAACATTATACATTTGTCCATTTACATATTCCTGTTTTAAGCTTATCTGGCTGGGATTCTCTAAATCCTCACTCCAGAAGCCATTCATATTCGGGAATTTCACTTCTTCAAAGCCGACAATATTGAGGCGGGTATATATGTAAACAGAAGCAATCAGTTGCTCTCCCTGGTAAACAGCATTTTTATTTACCGTTACCCGTATAAAAACATCATCATTACTAACCGAAGCCTGCTGGGTAGAATTATTATTCCCATTATTATTTTGGTTCTGGGAATTATTATTTGAATTTCCTTTTACAACCTCAATGGACAAAGCGTTTGACTTAAAAACTTTGCCATTTACAATGACCTCAGCCGGTGAAATAGTAAACTTCCCTTCTTTACTTGCAGATAAAATATATGTGTAGGAATATGAAATATTCTGGCTTACAGATCCATTTACAATACTTATGCTGGAACTGGAAGAAGTACTGGGCCCCATCAAAACATCAAAACCAGAAAAATCAGGATTTTTAAAATTTGATGGTTTACCATTGACGGTATATGTCACGCGAAACTGGCTTCCGGCAGCCACAGTCGAGGGCCCCTGAGCCGAGAAACGGACATCGTCCGCATGGGCAAATACATAAGAAATGAAAAAAATAAAAAGAAGTATGTTTCTCATATTACCAATCTTTATCAGTTTGTCGTTTACCAGCTTCCATCATCTGCTTCTTTACTTTATCCTGACGATTATTTTCGTCATTCTGCAAAGCCTGCAACATCCTCTGGGCATCCTCTTTTGATACTTTTTGCTGTTGTTGCTGCGGGTTCTTATCTTTATTCTGGTCTTTGTTCTTATCCTTGTTTTGTTGCTGTTGTTTTTGTTGCTGATTATTTTGCGGTTGTTGTTGTTGCTGCTGTTGCTTTTTAAGATTCATAGCATATGAAAGATTGTACTTGGTCTGCGTATCGTTCGGATTTCTGCGTAAAGCATTTTTATAGGCTTCAATACTTTCGTCAAGCTTATTCTGTTTAAGAAAAGTATTACCAAGGTTATGAAAAGCCTTTGCTTTATCTTCCGGCTTTTTTGATTTAGCTTCTGCATCGGTAAAAAGCTTTTCAGCATCCTGATATTTATCCTGTTTGTAGAGAGCATCGCCCAGATTGAACGGAGTCTTAAATTCGCCGGGGTTTAGTTTATATGCTTTCCTGAAAGCAACTTCCGATTCTTTGTATTTGTTTTTTAAATAAACATTGGTTCCCTGCCTGAGTTCCTTTTTATAATTCTGTGCAGAAAGGCTTACAGAAATCAATAATAAAAGCAACGTCATTTTTCCGGGAGTCAATTTCTTTAACCAGTTTGCCATACCTTTAGTTGGTTTACGTTCAACAAAGAAAAATTCTATCATAAACAATAAAAACGAAAGCATTAAGGGATATTGGTACTGATGGTCAAAATCTGAATAGATATCGGCTTCTGTTTCTTTGGATGCAAGTTTTTCAATCCTGCTTACAATTTCGTTCAGAATAGTGGATGAGTTTTCGGCCCTGACATAAACACCATTAGCTGATGAAGCAATCTGCTGCAAAAGAGCATCATTGGTTTTAGTTATAATCACATTTCCGTCTTTATCCGTTTTGTAGTCTTTCTTACCAAACTTATTGATAACCGGTATGGGTGCTCCTTCGGGTTTTCCCATCCCTATTGTATGAATAATAATTCCTTTTTTTGAAGCTTCGGCAGCCATATCAATAGCTCCCTGCTCATGATCTTCACCGTCAGAAATGATTACCAGAACTTTATTATTTTTATCGTCCTGCGAAGAAAACGATTTCATAGCCAATTCAATTGCAGCAGCGATATTGGTTCCCTGTACCGGGACTATTCCGGGATTAATGGAAGACAGGAACATTTTAGCCGAGACATAGTCGCTTGTAATGGGGAGTTGAACAAAAGCATCGCCGGCAAACACAATAAGTCCGATGGGGTTTTCGTCCAAACGGTCAATCAGTTTTTCCAAAGCCATTTTTGATGCATCCAAGCGGCTGGGATAAACATCTTCAGCCAGCATGGAATTTGACACATCTAGTGCAACAATCACTTCAGCTCCCTTATGTTTAACTTTACTGAGCTTACTACCAATCTGAGGATCAGCAGCAGCAAAAAGCAACATTGCCAATGTCGAAATAAAAAGGATAAACTTAGTGTGTTTTCGTCCGGCCTTGAAGTCAGGCATGATTTTATCAAGCAAATGTTCGTCGGCAAATATCTTGAGCTGTTTTTTATTTATAAACTGATATAAAACGTACAATATAATCAGTAGTGGTATTACAACTACCATAACCCAAATCAAATATGGATGTCCGAACCTAAACATATTACGGTAATTTTTTTAACAATGAAACATTTAATAATGAACTGAACACCAAAATTCCTGAAGCAATTAACAGCCATAAATAAAATTCTTCCTTTTTCTTTTTGTACTCATGAATCAGTATTTTTGTCTTTTCCATTTTATCTATTTCACTGTATATCTGTCTTAACTTATCATTGCTGGTAGCACGGAAGTACTGGCCACCTGTAATATCTGCAATCTGCTTTAAAACACCTTCGTCAATATCCACTTTCATCATCTGCAATTGCGTACCGAAGGGAGTTTGTACCGGATAAGGAGCCTGCCCGATGGTTCCCACACCTATAGTATAAACACGGATTCCGTATGTTTTAGCAATTTCAGCAGCTGTGACAGGGTCAATTGAACCTGAGTTATTTACACCATCAGTCAGAAGAATAATAACTTTACTTTTGGAATTACTGTCTTTTATTCTTAAAACGGCAGTTGAAAGTCCGTCGCCCATTGCAGTACCGTCCTCCAAAAGTCCGTATTTTACACTTTTAAAAAGATTTATCAAAGCTGCATGATCCGTAGTTAAGGGACATTGGGTGAAACTTGTTGCACTAAATATTACCAGTCCTATCCTATCGTTGGGACGATTACTAATAAATTCTGCTGCTATATCTTTACTGGCTTCAAGTCTGTCTGGTTTAAAATCGCGTGCCAGCATACTTCCCGAAACGTCGAGCGAAAGCACAATATCAATTCCTTCGGTTTCCACATCCTGAAGATTATTTGACGTTTGTGGACGAGCCATAGCTACAATAATTAAAATGACTGCTAATATTTGAAAAGCAAATAATACATGTTTTAAAACTCCTCTGAACGAAGGTTTTTGTTTTGCAAGAAAAGGCGTTGTACTTAATATTATAGAAGGTATCAGTTTCCGTTGTTTAAGAATATACCAAACCACCATTAAAACAGGAAACAATAGCAATGTAAACCAATACGGATGTGCAAAAGAAATGTTAGTCATGGTCGCCTCCTTTCTTTTCGTCTTTCACTTCTTCAGCAAGAACAACTTCAGGTCTTGTCTTTTCGATGAATGAATGCGCATTTTTCCAATGCCAATCGTTTTCGTCAGGAAGCGGTTCTGCTTTGGCAAATTTAACAAAGTCGGCTGTTGTGAATAAAGAACGTATATTTCTGATTTGTTCTTCG
>CAZDUU010000144.1:0-5917 GCA_964508675.1 uncultured Bacteroidales bacterium
GTTTGTTGCAGGGGCTGGTTTTTAGCATCAAACTCATCGTAAAACTGCAATTGAAAAGCTGATTTCGCGGTTCTGAAATCTGCCTTTTCATAAGTGAGAAAACGAGCATAGTTTTTATCGCTGTATTCAAATTCTGCTGTGATACGGCTGTCTTTGGTGATGGGGTTTTTAGCTGTGAAGGTGAGTTCGGCCGTGTTGTAGTCAATCACATAATCGTTGCTTTCACCGCGTGTCATTTGTTTACCATCAATGTAAATACGTTCGGTTCCGGCCAGAATTACAATGTAAGGTTCCTGGTTTGCTCCGGATAGTTTATATGGTCCCTGAACCCCCTCGGTTCCGTTGAAAAGCATTCGGTTATACTTGCCTTTGCTTACGGAATTGCTGGTCTGAAAACGGAATGAATCATCTTTGTTCTTATAGGCATACTGAATTCCCTGTGCTTTGCGCGACATCTGCATGAAAGTATTATCGCGGTTTACCAGATCGTAATCGCCTAAAATGATATTGTTTTGTTTATTGAAAATCTGAATAAAAATCTTATCGAAGTCATTGATTTGTTGTGTGTTGCCACTCGGCTGAAAGGGAACCTGGTTGTCCGTGAGAGCAGCAACAATTTCGAAGTCATTGCCTAATTTTCCTGATAGTTGCAGGTTCATGCTCGACGTAACTGAAGCGTTTTGATTATTTCCGACGGAAATACCTCTGGAAATGCTGCCTCGCTTGATCAATTCGTCAGTATTGAGCAGGTTTTTTGACTGTTCCTGGTAAAAAAAATTGTTTTGAGGTTGCCACGAACTGCTGTCTTTTAAAATGAGCTTTTTGTCTTTGTGAAATAGCTTCTGACTCATTTGCGAAGAGAGTGGGTAGTATTTTAATGTAATACTATCGCTATTGATTTTCAAACGAATGGATGATTTGAGAAAATTGACTTCATACTGACTGATGTCGAGCAGTTCTCCATTTGTTTTATATACGCTAAAACCTAATGGTGATGTAGGCAGACTGTCGAAAACAATGGTTTGGGTATCGGCTTTTATGACTTTGGTTTTAATAAAAGTAGTGGTTTGGGCTTCAGATATGTTTAAAGTAAATAGTAAAATTGTAATTGTTAATAAGCAATATAATAGCTGATTATGTGATATAAAGTTTAATATATTATAAACCCGGGACAATTTTTTTTTGCAAATTAAAGAATAATAAACGCAAAAATATGGTTTTTATGCTAATCGGTAAAAGATGAGGGAAATTATTTGAGATTAAATCAAATAAATCGTATAACAATTCGTTTATAAAAAAGCCTCATTTAATTTGTCTTTAAATGAGACTTTTGAGTGACTTAAAATAAAATTTATCTTTGAATAATCAATTTCTGGCTGGCTGATATTTTCTTCGATTGAGCAGTAATCATATAAACACCGGAACTTAAATCGTTGATATTTATTTGAGCGTTACTTTGTTTTACAACCTGAGTCTTAACCAAGTTTCCCAGGATATCAAAGATTTTTACCGTAATATCTGATTTAATGCTTTTATCAATTTTTAAGTTAATAAAATCAGCAGCAGGATTAGGGTATAGGTTTATATATTCGGGTAAAGTATTTATTGGAGCAATATGAGCATAAGTATAGGGTGAAATAAAATTTCCGATTGAATAGGGAATATTACCTACAGCGATTGTATCTGTTACTGAATTTGAAACAGTATTTATTTCATTTACTGTATTATCAGTGTGATTAACAACAATAATGCGGTTTCCGTCCGGAGTGATAGAAATACCATCAGGACCATGTCCAACGTTAATACTTAATAAAACATTTCCATTTGCTGTATTAATAATACTTACTGTATTATTATCATAATTTGCGACATAAGCTTTACTCCCGTCAAGGTTGAACACAACACCCCATGGAGAACTGCCAACCGTTATAGTATTAATTACTGTATTGTTAGCTGTGCTAATTACATCTACGGTTGTGGAATTTCTGTTTGTAATATAAACTTTTGAACCATCAGGGCTCACGGCTGCACCTAAGGGACCATTTCCGGTTGGAATGGTAGCAATAATTGAATTCGTATTTGTATTTATAACATCAACAGTGTTAGCACTGAAATTTGTAACATAAATTCTGCTATCATCAGGACTGATAGCAACTCCGTATGTGCGAAATCCAACAACAAGTGTATTTATTACAGTTCCTGTGTTTGTATTGATAATACTCAAAGTTCCATCCATATTATTTGGAACATATAACGTGCTTCCATCATGTGAAATACAAACTGCATAAGGTTCATCTCCAACATGAATGGAATCAATTACTGTATTTGTAGCAGTATTTATTACACTGATGTAGTCATCATCATTATTGACAACATAAACTCTTGTGCCATCATTGCTTACTGCAACACCACAAGGGTTTGCTCCAACGGCAATTGTGTCAACCACAATATTTCTTGTCAGGTCAATAACAGATACTGTGTTGTCAATTTCATTAGTAATATAGGCCGTTTGAGCAACTAAGTTAACACCTAAAAAAGCTGAAATCAAAAATGAGTAGATTTTTTTCATATTTTTTTTGTCAGTGATTATAGTGCTGACACCGCACTTTATAATAAGAAATATTTTTTTTCTATTAACTAAATGCAAAAATACAAAAAAATGAAAATTGTTGCAAATATTCTTATAATTTTTTTATGAAAAACGAAATGAGTTTTTTTAATAAACGTTTTTACAATTTCTGCAATAATAAAAAACCCCCGCTGAACTAACAACAGGGGATTTCAAATATCGGATTTTATCTTAGAAATTGTATCTGTTATCTTCGATAAGTTTGTCGGCTATACGGCGACGTGAGTCTTTGGTATTTATCTGTTCGAAAGTGGTAAGGTTTTGAATGGCTTTTTGAAGTTTCTGATATTCATTTCCTGTAGCAAAAGAGCTGATAGCATCCATTCCGTTAGAATAAATCTTCAAAGCAGCTTCTTGGGCAAATGCATCGAGTATATCTTTGTAAATACCGATTTCAGATTCAGCTTTGATACCGGTAAGCTTTTTTACTCTGAGCATAAGCGATTCAGCAGCATAGGTCTGAATAATCATCTCGGAAATATTCATCTGCATTTCCTGTTCGCCGGAATATTGTTTACCCAAAGTTTCGTAAGCGCAATATTGAGTCAGTAAGATAGCTTTTTTGAAGTTTTCGATGAGGGCGATTTTCTTATCGAAATATTCACCTTCGAATGAAGCCGGTTTAATGTTATCAATATTGTTTAGTAATTCTTTTGCCATCGCAAAGATAGGAGAGTCAGATTTCTTGGCTAATTTGAGATATTGGTCAGCCACAACGAGACGATTGATTTCGTTGGTTCCTTCGAAAATACGATTGATGCGTGAGTCGCGGTAGCAACGATCAACTGGCATTTCGGCTGAGAAACCCATACCACCATGAACCTGAACAGCTTCGTCAACGATGAAATCAAGGCCTTCCGAACCGAAAACTTTTAAAATAGCAGCTTCAATAGCGTATTCGCCTAATGCTTCAAGATAAGCTTCTTCTTTTTTCTTACCATTGGCAACACCTTCGCTGATTTTTTCGTCAACATAAGCTGAGGTACGATATAGAGCAGCTTCGTTAGTGTAAGTTTTAATAACCTGTTCTGCCATTTTATGTTTAATTGCTCCAAAAGAGCTGATAAGTGTACCAAACTGTTTGCGTTCATTGGAATATTGAACAGAGTGGTTGATAGCGCGTTTCATGGAACCGATAACATTCGCTCCGAGTTTAATACGTCCGATGTGGAGAATGTTCAAAGCAATACGGAATCCTTCGCCACGTTTTCCAATCATTTGTTCGACCGGTATTTTGCAGTCGTTAAAGAAAATCTGTACGGTTGATGAACCTTTAATACCCATTTTGTGTTCTTCTGCTCCGAAAGTAACACCAGGGGTATTACGTTCAACGAGGAAGCAGCTTAATATTTTATCGTTATCGATTTTTGCAAAAACGGTTAAAACATCAGCGAAACCACCATTTGTTATCCACATTTTCTGTCCGTTGATAATGTAATGTTTTCCATCTTCGGAAAGAACTGCGCGTGTGCGGCCGCTGTTTGCATCAGAACCTGCACCGGGTTCAGTCAGGCAGTATGCTGTAAGCAGTTCGCCAGAGGCCATTTTAGGTAAATATTTTTGTTTCAGCTCGTCGCTGCCATAATATAATAAAGGTAATGTTCCAATACCGGTATCGGCAGAGTAGGCAACAGCATAGGAATGTCCTGCACCAAGTACATCGGCAGCTATCATAGATGTTACAAATGATTGTCCGTAACCACCGTATTCTTCTGGAATGGAAAGTCCTAAAAGACCAAGTTCGCCTGATTTTTTAAGTAGAGTAGGCATGAGGCCTTTTTCCTGAGCGTCGATGCGATCGAGGTTAGGAAATACTTCTTTTTCTAAAAATTCGGTACACATGCCCGAAATCATAAGTTGTTCTTCGTTGAATTCTTCCGGTATGAAAGAACTGCTTAATTTAGCATCGTGAATGAGAAATTCACCACCTTTTAAATGTTTTTTTACTTCCATTTTAAGCTTTTTATGTTTGGCACAAAGATATAAATTTTTATTTCGAAATTACAAATGAGTTTTATCAGAATATTAACAGGTTTTTAACGCATAAAAGTCCTTGATATTTATACTTTTACTGCAAAGAACGCTTAAGATTTTTTAATTAAAAGTTCAAATATCAAAATTCAAACTTATTAAATCATAATTCTGACTTTAACCTTTTTACTTTTAACTTGATACCTGTTTTTTATTCCTTTTGTATTGAAATAGCAATATTCAGTTCTTTCAGTTGTGCTTCGTCAACGGTCGAAGGAGCATCAATCATCATATCGCGGGCTGCCTGGTTCTTTGGGAAGGCAATATAGTCGCGGATGCTTTCTGTACCGCCAAACATGGCACAAAGACGGTCGAAACCCAAAGCAATACCACCGTGGGGAGGAGCACCATATTCAAAAGCTCCTAAAAGGAATCCAAATTGTTTTTGAGCAACTTCATCCGAAAATCCAAGTGCATTGAACATGCGCTTTTGTACGTCGCGTGAATGGATACGGATAGAACCACCACCGATTTCAACACCATTAATTACCAAATCGTAAGCATTGGCTCTTACTTCGCCTGGATTGCTTTCCAGCATTGAAATATCTTCGGGTTTGGGTGACGTGAAAGGGTGGTGCATGGCGTAAAAACGATTGGTTTCTTCGTCCCATTCTAGTAAGGGAAAATCAACCACCCACAAGGGAGCATAAACTTCAGGATTGCGAAGTCCCATGCGATTTCCCATTTCGAGGCGGAGCTCGTTCATGGCCTTGTATGTTTGTTTCTTCTTACCGGCCAGAATCAGCATCATATCACCGCTTTTGGCGTGGCAGGCATCAGCTATCACTTTTAAATCGTCGGGAGTGTAGAATTTATCAACCGAAGATTTTAATGTATTGTCTTCCTGGTAACGAACATAGATAAGTCCACCGGCACCTATCTGCGGGCGTTTAACGAAATCTGTAAGTTCGTCAATCTGTTTGCGCGTGTAGCTGTTGCAACCTTCAGCATTGATGGCCAAAACAACCTCTGCATCGTCGAAAACTTTAAATCCTTTGTTCTCTACAATATTTGAAATTTCTGTGAATTCCATTCCAAAGCGGATGTCGGGTTTATCGCTTCCGTATTTCTGTATGGCTTCGGCATATGTCATACGCGGGAAAGTTGCGAAATCTATATTTTTTTCTTTTTTAAATAAAAATCTAACAAGACCTTCAAAAATCTGCAAAATATCTTCCTGTTCCACAAAAGACAATTCACAGTCGATCTGAGTAAATTCCGGCTGACGGTTGGCACGGAGGTCTTCATCGCGGAAGC
>CAZDUU010000145.1:0-5916 GCA_964508675.1 uncultured Bacteroidales bacterium
TTCCTATTCCGCCGGTTGCAATTAAGGTGATTTTTGATAAAATTGTAAATATTTTATTCAGCTTTAAATCATGAACATAAACGCCGTAGCATTCGATATTTGTCATTCCTCTCTTGACTTCAATTCCTAAGTGGTGTTGGGTAATGAGGTCTATAGCAAAATGATTTTCCAGGACAGTAATGTTCTTATTTTCCCTGACTCTGGCAGACAATACTTTTTGAATTTCGTCGCCGGTTTTATCTTTATGGTGCAGAATCCTGAATTCACTATGTCCTCCTTCACGGGCCAGGTGAAATTTCCCTTCTGAATCTTTGTCAAACTGAATACCCCAGTTGATTAAATCCTGAATTCCTTCAGGAGCTTCGCTAACGACCATTCTGACTATATCCTCATTGCATAATCCGGCTCCTGCAATCAAAGTATCACGAACGTGTTTTTCAAAACTGTCAGGGTTATAAGTTACTGATGCTATACCACCTTGAGCATAGCGAGTATTGGTGTCTTCAAGAGTTTTTTTCGTTACAATACAAACATTGCCTTTTTCGGCTGCTTTTAACGCGAATGCTAACCCTGCAATCCCTGAACCTAAAACTAAGAAATCAAATTTCATTTTAAATAGCTAAATCGGATTTTATTTTGTTGATTTTTTGTTCGAGAATTATATCCGTTGTTTCAAAATTATTACCAAATGCTGATTTTGTACCTATATAGAACTTTATTTTAGGTTCTGTTCCGCTTGGGCGAACTGAAATAATCGTTTCATCTTCAGTTATAAATTGCAAAACATCCGATTTTGGAAGGTTAATGGGCATGGAACTATTTGTAATGCAATTATTCTCTCTTTGTTCCAGATAATCTTTAATAATTATAACTTTTGAATCTGCCAGCATTTTGGGCGGATTTGAACGGAAATCTTTCATCATGTTCTTGATTTCTTCCTGACCATTCATGCCTTTTTTTGTAATGGAAACCAACGCTTCTTTGTAATAACCATGCTCTTTATATATATCTATTAAAATATCCCAGAGTGTTTTTCTATTTTCTTTTGCCCAGGCTGCAACTTCGGCAATCAATGTGCAGGCTGAAACAGCGTCTTTATCGCGAACATAATCGCCGATTAGAAAACCATAACTTTCTTCTCCTCCACAGATATAAGTTTTATGGCTTTCGTTTTCGCGAATTATTTGAGCAATATACTTAAATCCTGTAAGTACATCGAAAACCTCAACTCCCGATTTTGAAGCAATTTTAGATAATAGCTCTGTGGTTACAATGGTTTTTACAATGAACTCTTTCCCTTTTATCCGGCCTTTTTGCTGCCATTGTTTTAAAATATAGTAAGTTAAAAATGAGGCTGTCTGATTTCCATTTAATAGGATAAACTCTCCGTTTGAATTTTTTACAGCAACTCCAACTCTGTCAGCATCGGGGTCTGTGGCAAAAACCAAATCGGCATTGACTTTTTTTGCTTTTTCGATAGCCATTTCCAGAGCTGATTTTTCTTCAGGATTTGGACTTTTAACAGTTGGAAAGTTACCATCAGGAATAGCTTGTTCTTCAACTATATGGATATTACTGAATCCAAGTCTTTTTAAAGCTTCGGGAACTAATTTGATACCTGTTCCATGCAAAGGAGTATAAACAAATGCCAATTGGTTTTGTCTTTTGATGATTTCAGGTTGAAGACTCAATTTAAGCACTTCGCTGAAATAGAGTTCGTCAAATTCTTTGCTTAAAATATGAATATTTTCCTGATGTTCATTAATCCGAACATTATCTATGGATTGAATGGCTTTTACTTCACTAATGATATTTTTGTCATGTGGTGAAATATACTGACCTCCATCGTTTCCATAAGCTTTGTATCCATTGTATTCTTTGGGATTATGAGATGCGGTAATCATAACTCCACTTACACAATTGAGTTTTCTTACTGCATAAGATAATTCAGGAGTAGGGCGGATATCATCAAAAATATATACCTCAAAACCATTCGAAGCACATACATTTGCTGTAGCATGAGCAAATATTTTGCTGTTATTACGGCTGTCATAGGAAATTGCAATTTTTTTCGGCTCATTGGAAAAAGCTTTCAAAAGATAATTACAAAGTCCTTGGGTGGCCATTTGAACTACATAAATATTCATTCTGTTTGTCCCTATACCCATTATTCCTCTCAGACCACCGGTTCCAAATTCAAGATTTTCGTAAAAAGCATCAATCAATTCAACCTGATTATTAATAATTGAGCGGATTTTCTGCTTATCTTTTTCTTCAATATTGCTTCGCACCCATTGTTGAGCTTTTTTTAATGCTTCCTGATATTTCTGCGAGTCCATAATAACTATTTTAAAAGGGTTAAACAATTATTTAAACTGTCTTTCCAGTAATTGATATCCTGTTCAAAGGTATTTCTGAATTTTTCGGTATTAAAAACGCTGTAAGCTGGTCTCTTTGCAGGAGTGGGGTAGTCTTTCGTCAGGATGGGATTTACTTTACATGATAAATTATAGTAGCTTACAATATTCTGAGCAAGATCATACCATGAGCAAACTCCTTTGTTGGCATAATGATAAATCCCTCTTTTAAAAATATGGTGGTGTTTAACATTCTGATCTATGATTGTAAGAATGGCTTTGGCTAAGTCTTCAGCGTAGGTGGGGGATCCGACCTGATCGTACACAACACTTAGCTCAGGTTGTTCCTTCGCTTTTTTTAGGATGCTTTTTACGAAATTATTTCCAAATGAAGAATATAGCCATGAGGTTCTGATAACGATTGTTTCAGCATGCCTGAGTGCTTCAATTTCGCCTTCTAATTTTGTTTTTCCATAAATTCCAACAGGATTAACTTTTGAATCTTCATCGTAAGGAGTATTTGAAGCTCCATCAAATACATAATCTGTTGAAATGTGGATTAAATGACATTTATAATTTGCTGCCAGACGTGAAAGATTGGTTATTCCTTGTGTATTTATTAGTCGTGCATTTTTTTCGTCACTTTCAGCTTTGTCAACCGCAGTGTATGCAGCAGCATTGATAATATAGCTGAATTTTTGGTTGTTAAAGAACAGTTTAAGCGCTGCTAAATCTGTAATATCAAGTTCTTCCACGTCAGTGAAAACGATATTTAAATCGGAAAAAACATTCGATATTTTTTTTAGTTCACTTCCTAATTGTCCTTTTGATCCAGTAACTAATATGGTGTTCATAGGTCGAAATATGTTGCATTTTTAAAATCCGGCAGTACTTTATCTTTATCAGAGATGATTGCTTTTTCAGTCGGAATGTTCCAGTTAACGGCTAAATTGGAATCAGAAAAGAGTATTCCGCGCTCACTTTCCTTATTGTAAAAATTGTCACATTTATACGAAAAAACAGCAGTTCCTGACAATACACTGAATCCATGGGCAAATCCACGTGGTATGTAGAACAGATTCTTCTTTTCATCATCCAGCTCTATACCAAACCAGTTTCCAAAAGTTGGACTGTTTTTTCTTAAATCGACAGCTACATCAAGTACTTTTCCTTTTACAACCCTGACTAATTTGGCTTGTGCAAATGCTCCAATTTGATAATGCAACCCCCTGATTACTCCATATGAAGATTGTGATTCGTTGTCCTGAACAAATATACTTGTAATTCCAATTTCGTGGAACCTTTTTTCGTTATAAGATTCAATAAAATAACCTCTTTGATCTTTAAATACATCGGGTTCTATAACCAGCAATCCATCAATAGGTGTTTTTATTATTTTCATTGATGTTTATATTTATCCTTAACTATATCTAACAGGTATTCACCATAGGGATTATTCCTGTAAAAACTTGCAAGAGATAATAATTGATTTTTATCAATAAAGCCTTCACGGTAAGCAATTTCTTCTATACAGGCAACTTTTAGTCCTTGACGAAGCTCAATGGTAGCTATAAAGTTAGAAGCCTGAAGCAAAGATTCATGTGTTCCTGTATCGAGCCAGGCCATTCCACGACTTAATAGCTTAACGTTTAATTTGTTTTCACTCAAATAAAGTCTGTTCAGATCAGTGATTTCAAGTTCTCCTCTGGGAGATGGTTTTAATGATTTTGCTTTTGCAGCAACAGTTTTATCGTAGAAGTATAATCCGGTAATTGCAAAGTTTGATTTTGGTTCTTTGGGTTTTTCTTCAATACTGATAACTTTGCCTGTTTCATTAAATTCAGCAACACCATATCTTTCAGGATCTTTAACGTAATATCCGAAGACAGTCGCACCTTCTTTAATAGCTGCTGCGTCTTTAAGCATTTGTCGGAGTCCGTAGCCATAATAGATATTATCGCCCAATATCATACAAACTTCATCATTGCCAATAAATTTTTCGCCAATGATAAAAGCCTGGGCAAGTCCATCGGGTGATGGCTGAACGGCATAGCTTATTTTCAAACCTAATTGGGATCCGTCTTTAAAAAGATTTTCATACAGCGAAATATCCTTTGGGGTAGAAATGATTAATATTTCACGAATACCAGCCATCATCAGTACTGATAATGGATAGTAAATCATAGGTTTATCGTAGATAGGTACAATTTGCTTTGAAATGCTAATGGTTATCGGAAATAACCTTGTACCGGAACCACCTGCCAGTATAATTCCTTTCATAAGATATTGAATTTATTTTTGCAAAAATAGAATTATTTTTCAGAGATTCAACTCTTTCTTAAAATAATCGATGGTGAGTTTTAGCCCTTCTTCGAGTGGAACTTTTGGTTCCCAATTATTTAATGTTGATTTTGCCTTTGAAATATTTGGCTGGCGTTGAGTAGGATCGTCCTCAGGAAGTGGCTTATATATAATTTTTGATTTTGAATCTGTAAGTTTTAAAACCTTTTCAGCTAATTCCAAAATAGTAAATTCACCCGGGTTACCAATGTTTATAGGTCCTATTGTATGGTCATCCGTTTTCATCATTCTTATCATTCCTTCCACAAGATCGGATACATATTGGAAACTTCTGGTCTGGCTTCCATTTCCGTAAACAGTGATGTCTTGATTTTGCAATGCCTGAACAATGAAGTTTGAAACAACCCTTCCATCATTCGGATGCATTCTGGGACCATATGTGTTGAAAATTCGAATTATTTTAATACGAACCTGATTTTGTTTGTGATAGTTAATGAACAAGGATTCTGCACATCTTTTCCCTTCGTCATAACATGATCGGGTTCCAATTGGATTTACATGTCCCCAGTAGTCTTCAGTTTGAGGATGTATTTCAGGATCTCCATAAACTTCGCTGGTAGATGCCTGTAATATTTTTGCTCTTGTCCTTTTTGCTAAACCCAACATATTAATGGCACCCATTACACTGGTTTTTATGGTTTTAATGGGATTATACTGATAATGAATTGGAGAGGCAGGGCAGGCAAGGTTATAAATTTCGTCAACTTCAAGAAAAATGGGGTTAATAACGTCGTGTCTTATTAGTTCAAAGTATGGATTAGATATTAAGTGACTGATATTTTGCTTAGAACCTGTAAAGAAGTTGTCAAGACAAATGACATCATTATTTTCATTTAAAAGTCTTTCACAAAGATGAGAGCCGATAAAGCCGGCTCCACCTGTAACTAAAATTCGTTTTCGTATCATGTTTAATTATTTACGGCCAATTCCATAATATACAAACCCGGCTTCTCTGACTTCGTTGGGCTCATATATATTTCTACCGTCAAAGATAATCTTTTCTTTCATTGATGCTTTCATTTTTTCAAAATCGGGAATTCTGAATTCATTCCATTCTGTAACTAACAATAAAGCATCTGCATTTTTTATTGCATCGTAAGGATTTGAAACATAGTTGATTTTGTCACCAATACGACGTTTACATTCGTCCATTGCTACTGGATCGTAAGCAACTACTTCAGCACCGTTTTCTTTTAAT
>CAZDUU010000146.1:0-5905 GCA_964508675.1 uncultured Bacteroidales bacterium
AAACTTTGCATATAATATCGGCAAAAATCTCAATATTAACACCTTCCTGACCTCTCACGCCTTTCAATATATGATAGGTTTTCAGTTTGGGTATCATCTGAAGAACTTCCTCCTTGGTAACCGGAACCAAAGCTGTCTGAACATCTTTCAATACTTCAATAAAAATACCTCCCAGACCAAACATCAGCAGATGACCGAATGGTTCTTCGTGTTTTGCACCAATAAAGAGTTCCATACCAGATAGCATTGGCTGAATCAGAATTCCGGTAACGTCCTTAATCTTAATCATCCGTTCAAACTCTTTTACAACGGCCTCTTTGGTTTTAATATTCAAAGCAACTCCGCCTACATCTGATTTATGAACAGGACCTACCACTTTCATTACAACAGGATAGCCTAATTCATCAGCAGCTTTTACTGCATCTATTACATTGGTGGCAACCATTTCGCCTGCTCTGGGAATTCCCGCTGCATCCAACAACATTTGTACGTCTGCCGGTTTTAGATAACCATTTTCCTGGTGTGAAATAATGCTGCGGATACGTTCTTTATTTAATATGTAAGGATTTTCTTTGCTGTCAGAAAGTTTAGGAGTATTATTTATTTGCGATAATGCTCTGGCAAAAACCACTTCATCAGGAAAATTAAGGCGACCTTTGGATAAGAAATCCTTAATTTCATCAGCAACATTGATTATTGATGGTAATACCGGGTAAATAGGCTTTTTGCAAACCTTCATTTTTTCATCTAAAACATTGTAAACATCATAAACTGGGAATAAGCCTGGGCTACCAAAAATGACAACCATTGCATCAACGTTTTCGAATTCATTTTCGCAATAGTCTATAATTTTGCCAAGTTGTTCGGCTGTTCCGGTTGCTAAAAAGTCAATTGGATTGGCAACTGATGAACCGGGGAACAAATGTGTAAGTAACTCCTGAGCTTTGGGGCCATCAATTTTGGGAATTTCAAATCCGCCCTGAGAGAGAGCATCTGTTAACATAACAGCTGGCCCTCCTGCATGGGTAATAATGGCTATACGTTTACCTTCCAATGATTTATGCATAAATATGGAGGCAATAGTAGTCAGTTCATCGCGTCCATAGCAACGAACGATACCTGCTTTCTTAAATAGTGCATCTACAGCTACATCCGGACTTGCCATAGCTCCTGTATGTGAAGAAGCTGCACGGCTTCCGGCTTCAGATGTACCAGATTTTACAGCAGCAATGCGACATCCTTTTCTAATGAGTGATGATGCATGCTTTAAAAGTTTTTCCGGCTTTTTAATATTTTCGACATACAATATTTTTACTTTGGAACTGGTTTTAGGATCGTAGCTGTTGTCGAGATATTCCAACACTTCTTCCACACCCATTTGTGCGCTGTTTCCTACGGAGAAAACAGAAGAAAATGTCAATCCTTTGGGCATCCCTGATTCCATTATAAATACTGCTGTAGCACCGCTACCGCTGATAAAATCGCAACCCATCGGGTCTAATTTGGGAATTGGTGTAGTAAAAACTCCGGCATAATTATAATTCAAAACACCAATACAGTTTGGACCAATAAGTGATCCATTTACATCATTGATAGTTTTTACAATTTTCTTTTCAATTTCAGCTCCTTCATGACTTTCTTCACTAAATCCAGCAGAAAGTATAATAAATGCTCTAGTTTCCTTTTGATATGCTAAAATATCAACAGTTTCAGAACACAACTTTGCAGGAATAGCCAGAATTGCCAAATCTACAGGAGAAGGAAGTTGGTTTACATCGGCAAAAGATTTTATTCCCTGGACTTCACTTTCCTTGGGATTTACAACATATAACTGACCTTTGAATTGATGGTCAATTAAATTTTTTAAAACTTTGCCACCGGGTTTCTGGATTGTATTCGAACCACCTACAACAACAATGCTGCGTGGATTTACCAATTGATTATTTACCATATTAGAATTATTTTCAGTCGGCCAAAAATAGGCAAATTATGATGAATAAAAAAGTGTTTTTCAGTTATATTTTCGAAGCCCTGAGCATATGGTGTTTATGTGGTGGACCGGGTAACCGTTCTACAATAAAACCGGCATTTCTGAGATTTTGCTTCACAATTCCGCTCGAGGCATACGTCACTAAAGCTCCTCCTACCCTTAAATGCCTATGAATATTCTGAAAAATATTTAATGTCCATAACTCAGGCTGAGTTTTGGGACTGAATGCGTCAAAATACACAAGGTCAAATTGTTTGTCGAAAACAACTTTTGTAATGTCTTCATTACGTTTGTACAAGATAAAATCAGAGCTAATATTTTGTTCTTTATTCCATACTGCTGTAGCAAGGCTCAGATAGACTTCTTTTTCATGAAGCGACTTAGCGATCAAAATTATCTGTTCTTCTTCAATGGGAAACAGTTCAATAGCTTCGTAAAAAATTTTTTGGTCTTTGGGCTTATTTAAAAATGTTAGAAAAGCATTAAAACCTGTACCAAAACCTATTTCAAGAATTTTCAAATCAGGAAAATCGCAAAACTTTTTCAACCCCTGTTCAATAAATACATATTCACTCTCGCTGCGTGCACCAAATTTCGAATGAAAAGTTTCTTTAAAAATGGTGTCATAAAGCGTTAGAGAGCCGTCATCTGTTTTTTGTATTTCGAAACGTGCCATTACTTTTTAAAATTGAGCTGGTGGAAATACTTTTTACCCTTCAGGAAAAAATCAAATACAATACTTTCTTTATAAACCGTCGGAATTTCTTTTACGGTAGCCAGTTTATCGTTTTCTTTGCGTTTTAGCTTAAAGTATTTGCGCTTAATCAGAAACTCACGATGAGCTCTTATCACAGCTCCCGCATTTCTGAATTCAAAACCCATTAAAAACTTAACAAATGCTATAAAATCTAGAAAGTAACGAATCACCATCCTTCTGCGATAGTGACTATGCATATTTTTATACAGGAGATAAAGGTTATTTCTAAAATTCAAGAAAGTTTTATGAGGATTTGTCTTACTTAAAGTAGCTCCTCCCAAGTGATAAACTTTAGATTCAGGAATATATACAATGGAATATCCACGTGCCCAGATTCGCCAGCAAAGGTCTATTTCTTCCATGTGAGCAAAAAAATCGTCATCAAGTCCGCCAACCTGCTTGTAAACATCGGTTCTAACAAACAAACAGGCTCCGGTTGCCCAGAATATTTCTTCTGTTTGGTCGTACTGGCCTTTGTCTTCTTCGAAAATATTAAAAAAACGGCCACGACAAAACGGAAAACCGAATTTATCAATATAGCCACCGGCAGCACCGGCATATTCGAATTCGTTTTTATTTCTGTACGAGAGAATCTTCGGTTGACAGGCAGCAACATTTTCGTGCTTGTCCATGTATTCTATCAACGGTTCGAGCCAGTTTTCTGTAACTTCCACATCCGAATTCAGCAAAATGGTATATTTTTCCTGAACCATATCGATGGCACGGTTATAACCGCCGGCAAAGCCATAATTCTTATCAAGCTTGATAATTTTAACCGAAGGAAATTCATTTTCGACAAAAGCAACAGAATTGTCAGTACTTCCATTATCAGCAACGTAAACCGTCACACCTGCAACATTGCTATGCCTCACAACCGAAGGGAGAAACTCTGCAAGAATCTCTTTCCCATTCCAATTTAGTATGATAACCGCTACCGACGACACACCTGAATTTTGGACAAAGATAGTTTTAATTTGAGAATTATGATAAAGCGTTATTAATATGTGAGAAAAATGCTTTTAAATACAAAGAATCCCGAAGGGATGAAATATTTATAGATAATAACAACGTTGATATTATTAAACCCCAAAGGGGTGACATCATTATTTAAAACATCCTTCAAGACAATAAACAGATAATTTTTCAACGGAATCATCGCGTTCGCACAGTTTGCCCATATCGCAATTTTTGCACAAATCGGTTACTTTGTCAACATCCAATGTCCCGCGTCGTTCATGCAGAGAATATAAATACTTCAGGTATTTACCTTCGGCAATACGGTGATGTTCGTCTTTGTGGTCAAGACCTTTCCACTCGTACAAACGTTTATCGCCCTTGGATGAATTACAGCTTTTACAAACCCGAACAACATTATCGGGAATATCTTCGCCACTGCGGCTGCGAGGTAAAATGTGTTCGGTCGTAAGTTTTCCATCAGTACCACAATAAATACATTGATCGTTGCTTTCGTGTTCGAGTAACCATTCCCTTACCGTCGTTGACCAATGCATTTCGCCTGATTTCAGGCGTTTTAAGTCGTACATGACCATACCCCAGTTTGTTTTTCCAAATCCGGAAGCATTGGAAATAATTTTGGCATACTGCCAGTAAATAATATCACGAACCGATTTTATTGCTTTTGGTGGCATAGATTACATTGTTTTTAAAAATTTGCACTCCTAAAATAAATTATAAGATTTTAGATAACAAATCCAAAATTACACTATTCCTTTAAAATAACAAATAAAATGTTTTTAATGTAAAAGAAGAGATAATTACTTATTAAAATTCTCACCAGCCCTGCCACCATACTGATCATCGCTTTGAGTTGCATTGAAATTGTACATCGAATTATTTCTGCTGCTTAGGCGACGTTCCCAGTTTTTATCATAAACTTCACCACGGGCATCTGAATGCAGCAAAATGTAATCGTTGCCGACTAAAGTTGGGTTGTAAAAAATAAATTTTTTATTGGTCTGGTTTCCTAATGTATAATATTGCCATATTTCGTATGGATAAGCCGAGGGTTCATGTTTGCTTTCAGTAACCTGATCAGGAGCACCGTATTTTAAATAAACCCTTCCCCTGTCGCTTTCATAGCCTTTTTTCACTTTTGATCCATATAAACGCTGAACGTATGCTACCAGTTCATTGTATTTTCTCCACTCAACTTCAGGTTCGAGACTATTTCTGTTTTGCCAGAAAACCAACAAATACTGTTTCAGTTCCTTTTCTGTCGGTTTTTCCAGAACAGCTAAAGCCTTGTCCCATTCTATTTCATTTGCAAGAGGATGAAGACATTTAACAAATTCCTTTATACTGTCCATATTGTGATAAACATCAATAAAGCTTCCTTTTAAACTGACAGCATCCATGTCTTTCCATTGTTTATCAGCCTGAGGATTACTTCGTTGAAAGAAAACTTTCTGTTTAGCCTTAACCTGATTTTCTTTATTTACCATTTCAAAAACAAGATTATAATTTCCTGACGGCAGATTATTTATATCAAATGATGCAATTACAGGAATTATTGCAGAAGTCTTAAATTTCTTGGATGCCTGGTACATATTAAAAGGTTCATCTTTCGAGATTTTGCTGATGTAATAGCGAACCAGAAAATCTTCATTCTTACCTATTTTTTCAGAATTATAAATCTCTGTATAGGCTGATAATTTCTGAACAGAAGCAGGATAAAAATCAGAAATATAAGGTTTTAAATCCACACCACTTTTTGTATAAATACTTTCTTTCACCGAGGGTTCTGCTTTTTCCAAGAGTTCCACACCGGAGAACTGGATATCAGCAGGAAAATTTAATACATTTATTATATCATAAAATCTGTTCTCACCTTTTTTTGTTTTATCCAATGTGTCTTTCACTATAATTTCGAGATTATAAATTCCGGGTTCAATGGCAAAACGATGGACAAAAAGAAAATCCTGTTTTTTTGTAGAATCTGCTAAAACAGGACTCGATACATTAAATTTCTCAAATTGCTTGATAGCTCCTTCTTGTTTAAAAAGCATGGTTATTTCGACACAGCCTGAGAAATTACCGTTCGACTGCTGATAATTAATTGAATTTCCAATAATTGTAAAATAGGTTTCTATATATGGTTTAGATTCCAGATCGTAAAACGGAACATAATAGAAAAATGT
>CAZDUU010000147.1:0-5879 GCA_964508675.1 uncultured Bacteroidales bacterium
GATACAAAATGTAAGCAAATCACAACGCGTGTCCGATGGTATTGTGTTTGAAAATTGCTATAAATCAATATGTCAAAGATACAAAATGTAAGCAAATCACAACGTGATAGTTGCAAGCTCTTCACGTGTATAAGCTATAAATCAATATGTCAAAGATACAAAATGTAAGCAAATCACAACAAATGCTACATTTAAGAGGTTACCGCAGTTGCTATAAATCAATATGTCAAAGATACAAAATGTAAGCAAATCACAACAATTAGTCTCATCGTCTTTATTTTTAATGGGCTATAAATCAATATGTCAAAGATACAAAATGTAAGCAAATCACAACGCTGTTTTCAAAGTTGTAAATAGTTGGAATGCTATAAATCAATATGTCAAAGATACAAAATGTAAGCAAATCACAACTATCTTTATATCTATAAACCGTTTTAATCGGCTATAAATCAATATGTCAAAGATACAAAATGTAAGCAAATCACAACCCGGATTGGAAAATTGCGAAAGAATTACCGGCTATAAATCAATATGTCAAAGATACAAAATGTAAGCAAATCACAACGCTTCGCTGTCGTTAATCGGGAGCTGATCGGCTATAAATCAATATGTCAAAGATACAAAATGTAAGCAAATCACAACACGTTGATATTCAATCTCGTCAGAATATAAGCTATAAATCAATATGTCAAAGATACAAAATGTAAGCAAATCACAACGCGGCAGCTGTGGCCACTGTGTCAACCGTTGCTATAAATCAATATGTCAAAGATACAAAATGTAAGCAAATCACAACTCGCATCATTAGAGTATCAGCAAAATCAGGGCTATAAATCAATATGTCAAAGATACAAAATGTAAGCAAATCACAACCAATCGTTTAATGTTGTAATTTCAATTTCAGCTATAAATCAATATGTCAAAGATACAAAATGTAAGCAAATCACAACTATTTGCTTGTCAAACTTAAGTGACCCTTTGCTATAAATCAATATGTCAAAGATACAAAATGTAAGCAAATCACAACAAGTGGTAAGCGTCAAGTATTTTTACTTCAGCTATAAATCAATATGTCAAAGATACAAAATGTAAGCAAATCACAACGCGTTAGCGTGGTAGCGTTTTGAGTGCTTTGCTATAAATCAATATGTCAAAGATACAAAATGTAAGCAAATCACAACCTTGACAACCTTATCAATTTCTCTTACAAAGCTATAAATCAATATGTCAAAGATACAAAATGTAAGCAAATCACAACTAAAAATAAATCTCGTATGCTTCATCGTAAGCTATAAATCAATATGTCAAAGATACAAAATGTAAGCAAATCACAACCGAAACAACTCCGGTTGAATATATCGAAGTGCTATAAATCAATATGTCAAAGATACAAAATGTAAGCAAATCACAACTCTATTAAACAAGGTATTGAAAAAATAAATGCTATAAATCAATATGTCAAAGATACAAAATGTAAGCAAATCACAACTTTATTAATACCTTTACTATTTACCATAGGGCTATAAATCAATATGTCAAAGATACAAAATGTAAGCAAATCACAACATAGATGTTGACGGACATAATTTCCCGAATGCTATAAATCAATATGTCAAAGATACAAAATGTAAGCAAATCACAACGTAAAAGTAGTATCATCTAAACAGGAATTTGCATTTGTTCATTAATTTTATGTATTTTTGTATTTCATTTTATTCTTCTTTAAAGTGAAAGAAAAGCGAATTGAATTCAAAGTAAAAGAATACAGCCAGAAAGAAGAGCTAAATTCTTTGTTTCAAAAATTAATCGAAAAAGCATCTGAAGCAGCCATTGGAGCCTACGCTCCTTACTCTTCTTTTCATGTAGGAGCTGCTGTTTTGCTCGAGAATGGTGAGATTATCACCGGCAATAACCAAGAAAACGCTGCATATCCTTCGGGATTATGTGCCGAAAGAGTTGCATTGTTTTATGCCAATGCTCACTTTCCAAATCTAAAGGTTAAAGCTATTGCTGTTACTGCCTTTGCCAATCACCATAACCTGGTAGATGAACCGGTGCCACCATGCGGGAGCTGCAGGCAGGTTATTCTCGAAAGTCAGTTAAGACAAAACGAACCTGTAACTCTTATATTGACCGGAAAGAATAAAATACAGGTAATAGAAGACGCCTCGCTTCTGCTACCTTTACACTTTGACAAAGAAATGCTTTTATAGCTTCAGGAATTTCTTGATTTCTTCGAGGTATTTTTCTTTATTCACGGTTAAATTATTAGCCCCGTCACTATTTTTTACTACATAAACCGATGTAATATTGGGACGAATCTTTGCCAGTTCTTTCATATCTTTTACCAGACAGACATTATCGTTATCGCCAGAAATCAATAAAATTCCATTCATTTGTGCACCTTTGGTTTCCAAAGCATACTTAGGTTCCATTTCATTTTTGTTATACCCGAGAGGTATCAGCATTTCAATTCCACGTGCATCTTTAATTCTTTGTTTGGCCAACTCCAACGTAGTATAAGGCGAATCGGCAATCACTGTCCCAAGATTTCTGTTTGCAGCCACAGCAATAGAAAGTCCGGCACCAATCCCAATGCCATATAAATGGATTTTGGGCAAATTTGTACGTTCTTTTTTCAAATAATCAATAACTGAATTCAGGTCTTTTTGAAATTGGGCATAGATATAAAAATTCTGTTTAATTTCGAAGTCACTGCTCAAACCGTACCCACGATAATCATAAGTTAAAACATTATAACCTAACGACAGAAAAACACTTACCTGTTCCAATAAATCACTCATATTTCCATTTCCATCATCGCTTAGTACCATAATTTTATATGAAGTCTGACTTGCAGGAAAAAACCATGCATTGAGTTTTAATCCATCCGATGTATTAATTTTTAGTTCATCGTACGTTAATCCAAAATCAGACGGCTTAACTTTATATTCACGATTAGGAGTCAAAGCCAAAACAGATAAACTTAAAAGTGATAATGCTACAAAAACCAATGCTTTCATCATATATATTTTTAGTTTGAACAAAAATAGAAAATATAAAACAAAAGATGGATGTTTAAAGCCTTGGAATTGTCAACAATTTATGAACAATTCTTGGTTTTTATAAACATAAACTTATTATTATTAAGCATTTTAGTCTAAATTTGCATAGAACCATTTTCTAATAAGGATGAAAAATGCAATTATAATTCTGTCATTACTATTATCGGCTCAGATCTGCTATTGCATTCCCAATATTCCCGATTCTATCAGTCAGCAATACAAAAGCCTGAAAAATGATTCAAACAGAACGGAGTACATCATAAATCAGGTCGCCCGCTACAAAGGGAATTACCCAAAACTGGCTTTTGAAATGGCCGAGAAAGCACTTTTTTATGCAGAACAGGCTAATTATATCCAGGGAATGTGCAGGGCATATAATTATCTGGGTTCTATAAAATGTGATATAGGCGAATATTTAGCAGCAGTGCAATACCATGAAAAGGCTTTTGAAAGAGCTAAATTTTTGAATGATGAAACCTTATTATCAGAAACATACAACTACATGGGAAATGTAGCCTATGCTCAAAAAAAATACACCAAAGCAATTGAATATTATAAAGAATCATTAAAGTACAGCGAAAAAAATAATTTCAGCACACAGACACTTAACAACTTATACAAGCTTGGACTTATTTACGAAACATTGGATAATCTGAACGATGCTTATCGTTGCTATAAAAGGAGTCTGTTAATTGAAGAAGAAATTAAAAACAAAGAAGGAATGTTTTTCAGTTTTATGGGAATTGCTTCAGTCAGCATGAAGAGAGGAAATTATTATCAGGCTTATGTTTTATACAATAAAGCCAAAGATATTGCCGAAAATTTGAATATTCTATCATACATTTCATTAGTATATTCGAAACTGGGAGATTTATCGAAAATTCAGAAAAAATATGTAGATGCTTTAAATTATTATACTACTGCTCTTAAAATTGCCGATTCACTTGAATTTTACAAAGATAAGCGGGATTGTTATTATAATCTTGCCTATACCAACGAAAAATTGCAATTTTATAAAGAAGCTTATAATAATCTTACCAGATATGTCGAAATAAATGACACACTATACAATACCGAAATCAGCGAACAGGTAGCACGCATGCAAATGCGTTTTGATTTAAAAACTAAAGAAAAGGACATTGAATATTTACGACAAAAAGAAGAGCAAAGAACCAAAGAAAGAAACTTTATGATTATTGGAGCTTTGTTCCTTACTGTAATCCTGATCTTACTTGCAATTATTTTCAGAATACGACAAAAAAGTGCAAAAAAAGTCAAGAGACAATATGATGAGATAAAAACAAAGCAGGCCGAATTAAATACCGCTATTGAACAGCTGAATGAATTAAACCATGAACTTAAACATACGAACGATCAAATAACCGATAGTCTTATATATGCGGCTTCCCTGCAGCAGATGTTACTCCCTTACGAAACACAATTTAAGACTCATGTGGCAAATTCGTTTATTTTTAACAAACCCAAATATCTTGTAAGTGGCGATTTTGCATGGGTTTTCGAGACACCACAATATTTGTATTTCGCTGTGGCCGATTGTACAGGACATGGATTAGCCGGAGCACTTGTAAGTATAAAAGGCTATAGCCTGCTAAATAATATTATCCTGTCTAAACCTACTATCTTGCCGGGAGAAGCGCTTACCTGGCTTCATAAAAACTGGCATCCCTTACACGGGAAAAACAGCGAAGACAGTATGGAAGTTTCACTTTGCCGTATTGAAAAGAACAGTCTGGCAATGGACTATTCCACCACTAATCAACGATTTGCCATAATAAGCAATCTTGGAGATGAACATATCCTTTCAAACAATATTATGAGTGTTGGCCACACTATTTTCAATCTAGGCGACGATTTCTGTTTTAAAACAGATAGCACTCAAATAAATACCGGAGATACCATTTACCTGTTTACCGATGGCTTTTCGGATCAATTTGGAAAAGGAAATCAGAAACTAATGTTTAATGCATTTCTTGAACAACTGAAATCTCTTTCAAAATACCCGCTATCAAAGCAAAACGAAATACTTAAAAACTTTTTCGAGAACTGGAAGGGAAATAATGAACAGACCGACGATGTTTTAATAATTGGAATCCAGTTTTAGTGCGCCTTCTTACCCAAAGATTTATAGTTCTTATAAACTGCAATTAAATCGTTGGCAACCTTATAATCTTTAGAATATACTAAATTAATTTCATCAACATTTTGAACATTTTGGGCAATGGGGATGACAGATGATTTAATTTTAGGCAACGTTGATTTTACAGGACTGGCATATCCCACCCACGAATATTGTCCAACTAAAACAAGGAAAATATTTCTGAATAAACCTGCCGTATTTTGAACAAGGAATAATAGCACAGGCGATAATACCAAAATAATTAGCGACAAAGAAATATCTAGAAGACGTTTATTCCTTTTATTGATAGGCTGGACGATTGAGTTAATAAAAATATCAAAAGTAGGTTCATCTGAGTAAACAGTTTTGCTCCCGATAATGGCATCGCCTACAATTTTGTAATCAATACCCGTTGAAGTAAACCGGGTCATTTGTTCAATTATTGTTTTGGGAGCAATATCTTTTGAACAAAAAATAATTTCGTTAAGCTTATGAATTTCCACTATTTCCGGCAAATCTGTAATAGTACCTAAAGCTTCTTCGCCGGCATCATTATGAATACTGACCCATGATATGGATTCATAAACCATTGAAGGATTCAGCATCCCCATGGTTCGTTTATATTCTTCGAGTGAACCGACTATAACAGCTCTCTTTCTTTTTGGACGCCCAATGTC
>CAZDUU010000148.1:0-5865 GCA_964508675.1 uncultured Bacteroidales bacterium
AATTTAAGCTTAGCATGGCGTCATTGCGATCTCGTCTTGTTGCTTGCAACCTGACGTGAGAAGCAATCCTGACAGATCAGATTGCTTCGTCGCTTTGCTCCTCGCAATGGCTTTCAGATATTAGCTATATTCTATGGGAGGAGATTTAAGACACAGACATAAATCAGTTGGGGGATTTTTCATACTTGTCTAAACAAGGGCGAGAGGTGTGTTGCATCGGCAATTAGCTATATCGCCTGTTTGCAATTGGTGTTTATGATGTTTTTTTTATAAAATTCAGACAGTAGCATTATTATAACTTAACGCACCCGAAGGACAAAGATTTATTTGTTTATACTTTATGTTTAATAAATGTTCCGTTATCTAATTCTTTAAAAGCTTGATTCAGCTCTTCATTTGTATTCATTACAATTGGACCACCCCATGCTACTGGTTCTTGTATCGGTTTGGCTGCTAACATTATAAATCTGGCACCCTGATTTCCTGAACGAACTTCAACTGTGTCGTTTGCGTTACTGTCTGGATTAGATGAAGTAAATAATATGGCACACGATTTATTTTCAAACTGCGATAGAGATTCATCAACGGCAAGGGTTCCATCCAATAAATAGATAAAAAGCGTTTCATCATTGGGCGTTTCTGTATAAGTCCATGTACTTTGGGGAGTCAAATCGACATCAAGATATTTGACTTTTATGTATTTACCTTCAAAGACACCAGATTTGCCCTTGTAAGTGCCAGCAAGGATTCTTACTACTGCGTTTTCTTCTTCCACGAGGGTGACTTTATCCTGCGTTATATCACCGTATGCCGGTTGGGTCATTTTATTACTTGCGGGTAAATTTACCCAAATCTGACAGCCAAGCATCCTATCTGATTCTTTAGGCATTTCCTGATGAATAATTCCAGAACCAGCTGTCATCCATTGGCATTCCAAATCATGAATGGTTCCTTTGTTTCCAAGACTATCGCCATGTTCAATCTTACCCTTAATTAAATATGTTATGGTTTCAATACCTCTGTGTGGATGCCAGGGGAACCCTTTAATGTAGTCTTTTGGATCTACAGAATCAAAACCGTCAAGCATTAAAAATGGGTCAAAATCGGCAATGTTGTTTGGTCCCAATACTCGCCGTAAATGTACTCCGGCACCATCAATGGTGCTATGTCCTCTGATAATTTGAGTTGCTTTTCTTTTATTCATTTTGGGTGTATATATGTAACTAATTTCGTAATTATTTTTATATCAAAATTGAACCATTTCTTCCGAACAACAAACAAATTTTTGGTTTTTTTTGAAAAAAATGCCTGCAATTTAAATCGTAGGCTAAAGTAAATATTGAATCTTAAGCTGATGGTTTAAATCATCAGCTTATAAGGATTATCTTAATGCAAGGTGGGAAAATGAATTTATTTTCCGGGTAACCATTTTATTTCGTCCACTTTTAGCTCATGAGCTATAAAGCGGGCAAGGACAAAGAAATAATCGGATAAACGGTTGAAATATTTTAAAATAACTTCATCAATTTCAGTCGATTGGGTTAATTCCACCATGCGGCGTTCGGCCCTGCGGCACACTGTACGGCATATATGGCATTGCGATACAGCTACATGCCCGCCCGGAAGAATAAAACTGGTCAGCGGTTGGAGTTTTTCTTCCATTTTGTCAATGCTTTGCTCAAGCCATTCCACATCAGTATCTTTTAATTCGGGTAGCTGAATATCCTGTGAATGGTCTGAAGCCAGTAAAGCGGCTGCAATCATGAGTCTGCCCTGTACATGTAAAAGCGAAGAACGGCATTGGTCTGTTTGGAGCATATCCCTAAGCAAGCCAATGTGGGCAATGAGTTCATCTACAGTTCCGTAAGCTTCAATACGCGGGTGTATTTTACTCACCTTCACTCCACCTACCAAAGTAGTGTGGCATTTATCTCCTTTTTTTGTGTAAATTTTCATGCTAAACGGTTAAGACAGAGTTTCTGGGGTTAGGATTGACAAAATCCTTTTCAACCCTGCCATCTCTGAGTCGAACAATACGATGGGCGTATTCGGCAATGTCTTCTTCGTGTGTAACGATGATGACCGTATTTCCCATTTGGTGTATATCGCTGAACAATTTCATGATTTCAATAGAAGTCTTGGTATCGAGGTTACCGGTGGGTTCATCGGCCAGAATAATGGAAGGATTGTTGACCAAAGCCCTGGCAATAGCTACGCGCTGACGTTGTCCGCCGCTCAGCTCATTGGGTTTGTGCATCATGCGGTCGCCCAGTCCTACTTTTTCCAAAACAACTTTTGCCTGTTCCAGGCGTTCCAGTTTTTTTATGCCGGCATAAACCAGCGGAAGTGCAACATTTTCAAGTGCAGAGTAACGGGGCATGAGGTTAAACGTCTGGAACACAAAACCTATTTCTTTGTTTCGAATAGTAGCCAGATCATTTTCAGTCAGGTGGCTTACGTTATTCCCGTTGAGAATATATTCGCCAACCGTAGGAGTGTCAAGGCAACCAAGAATATTCATCATGGTTGACTTTCCCGAACCGGAAGGTCCCATTATGGCAACATATTCATTTTGGTAAATACTCAGATTGACATTGCGGAGAGCTTTTACAATTTCAGTACCTACCTGGTAAAACTTAAAAAGTTTGCCGAGCTTTATAATTTCTTTTTTATCCATAAGAACACGCTAAGGTACAATTTAAAATCGAATAGTAAAATGCTGTTTTGCCAAAAAATCTTTTTTAAAGAAAATTAAGCCCGTGCGGTGCAAATCAATACTTAATCTGACTTCGGGATGCTGAAGGATTTCCGTCCATGCTTTGTACATTTCCTGAGACCAATAAATATCGTCGAAAATAAAAATGCTGTGTTCGTTTTTGTATTCCATGCATTGATGGAAGTAATTCAATGTAGCTTCGTATGTATGATTTCCGTCGAAAAATATCAGGTCGAACGGGGGATTGCTTTTCAGAATTTCAGGTAAAGCTTCTTCGAACGTTTTATTGAGCAGTGAAATATTATTGACTTGTGCTTCGTCAAAGGATTTTTGTGCAATACCTGCTAATGTTTCAGATGCTTCGATGGTTGTGATTTTAGCGTTTTTATTTGCGTGTGCCAGGTAAAGTGAGCCGGCTCCCATGCATGTGCCCAGTTCAAGAATGTTTTTTGATTTGAAATAGCGTGTAAGTCTGAAAAGTAGTCGTCCGTATTTCTTATTAATGGACGAGGACTTTGCAATTTCACTGATTTTCTTTTTTACAATCCGGCTTTTAGCGCCAAATGATTGAAATTGAATGGTCTGATTGTTTTGTCTGAGGTTTTTAATATGATTTTCTATTGTTCTGTATTCGGAATAGAATTTTTTATCACGGAATACATCCATAATCAGGTTGAACACAAAAGGTGAATGGATGGCATGGCCTCTTTTGTGTCTTGAAAAAAGGTAGTACTTTAAACTGTTTTTTATTTTAAAACCTGTTTCGCTCATATTTAATGCAAAAGTAAAAAGAGCTTAAACAATCTCCAACATTACTTCGGCTTTTTTTATTTTTACAACCCTGCAAAGTTTATTTACCGGAAGTTTTATTCCATCTATCACAGTATAATTCAGTACAGCAGCTTTATCTGTTTTTTCATTACGTGCCAGAATAACATAATAGGGCTCTTTTGATTTTTGCTTTATTCTTTGTTCGAGCTGGTATATTTCAAACCTGTCTTCGTCGCCAATTTTATAAACAGGATGGCGGGGTTCGAGGAAAATTTTTCCATTACAATTTATTTTATTTACGTTGCAGGTAATGTATTTTCCTGCTTCGATAGGATAATCCTGATAATAAACCTGGGGCAGAAGGTATTTTCTTTCCCATTCATCAATTAAAATAAAATAGTCGGCATCGGGAAGTTTCAAAAGCTTTTCGACCAGAAATAAATATTCTTTACCTTCTTCGAGTTGGGTCATAAAAATCAGGGAACGCGTTTGTTGTTTTCATATGTTACAATAAACGAGTTGTAAATACCAGTCTTTTTTCGGTATGCTTTTGCTTCTTCCATAGTTGCAAAGTCACCAATTGTGTATTTATAATATCCGTCTATAAATTCTTCTTTGATGTGTTCTGTTTCCGCATATATTTCACTTAATTGCGATTTGGGTATCCTTTTCCTGAAAGCGGCAATTTGTATCCGGTAAAATTTTCCGGCTGAAATATTCTGAGGTGCTAAATTTTCATCTTCGTTGTTTTTGGGATACTCAACAGTTTGTTTCGCAGATAGTTCATTTTTCCATTTATTGTCGTTTAAAACCTGAAACGGGATGACTCCTACAGATATTTTGGATTTGTTTTTATCCTGGATACAGTAAAAATTTCCATATATTTCTTTATAACCCGAAATGCGGTAATCAATTTTGATTTTTGCAGTGAGTTTTATTTCTTTGGTCGAAGGTAGCTCCATCCATATATATTTTGCTACCTGATTTTGTTTAATGAGGGTTGAAGATGCTGACTCAATGGGTTCGATGTCTATTCCAACCGGAAGAAAAAGTTCCAGTTTAGCAAATCCGGTGATATTCTCTTTATGCACAATAATATCAACATTATATTCTTGGCCTGCCTGCGTTTTGGATGGTAAGACAATGTCTACATAATATTCATTTTGTGCAAACGAGTATATTTGCATGAGTAGCAATAAAAATAGATATAAAAAACTCTTTCGCATTTGAATAATAGTGTTCAAAAATACAAACTTTATTTTGATAAAGTAAATAAGTCAGTATAAATTTAACACGAAGGAAATGTTTTTTATTTCCCCCTGCAATAGCGTTGTATATAACTTTCGGCCTGAATATATTCAAGTTTTTTAGCCTGTTCAAAATCCCTGCATGCCCCGACTTCTTTTTTCATGGCGAAATTGACCAGACCTCTTTCATAATAATACTTGCCTATCGTAGGTTTTAAATCCAAAGCCATGCATAAATCAAAGTAAGCTTTTTCAAAGTCGTTTGCTTCATAATTACAAACAGCTCGTCCGTAGAAGGCTTCGTCAAGACCACTGTTCAGGTTTAATGATTTTGTATAAAACTCGGCTGCTTTGCTTTTGTTTCCAATATTAAAGTAGGCATTTCCGCATTCAAGGTATGCATTGGCAAATGTGCTGTCAAAAGAAACATAGGTTTCAAATTGTTTTATGGCATCTTTATACAGGTCTGATTTATTAAATGCAACTCCTGATTTATACAGCCACCGAATATCCCAGGGTTCCGCTTTGTATATTTGTAAATAATGTACAGCCAGATTTTTCTGTTTACTTTCTTTTTCAAAGATTTTTGCTTTTAAAATCAATGCTTCAATATTATCAGGCTGGTTTTTAAGAATCTGATCAATGGATTTAATTGCTTCTTTGGTGTTTTCGCCTATAAGAAAAGCTTTTGCCCTCCACATCAATAATTCATTGTTGCCGGGATTGTTTTTTAATGCTTCTTCAATTGTTTCTATCAGGCTGTTCACTTCTTTGTTTTCGTAGAGATAATAAATGTCGCCCAGCTTTACTTCTAAATCTGAGAACCAATTCTTTTTCCACAGTTCATTCCATTCTTTTTCTTTGTGCAGAAAGGTTAATTGTACATCCGAACGAATTACATTTTCAGGAAGTTTATGAGTATAAGACAAGTATATTTTGAGCCAATTTAAGCTGTTTTGAATATCCTTTTGCTGTGCATAATTTTGTACAATTGGAAAAAGAACGGTTGAGTCACCCTTTTCGAAAAGCTTTTGATAAAACTCATTTGATTCTTTATACTGTTTTTTTTGACATAGTAGAATGGCCAGATTCTTAAAAACGTAAGGTTGTTCAGAATTTTGTTTTAACGTG
>CAZDUU010000149.1:0-5859 GCA_964508675.1 uncultured Bacteroidales bacterium
AAAATTAGATGCAATATTCTTCTCACCTCATAAATTCTTGGGAGGGCCAGGGTCAAGCGGTATTTTAGTCTTCGATCAATCCATGTATCACAGTGTAATTCCCGATCAACCAGGCGGCGGTACAGTTGATTGGACCAATCCCTGGGGTGAATATAAGTTTGTAGATAATATTGAAGCGCGTGAAGATGGTGGAACACCCGCTTTTTTACAGACAATAAGGGCTGCTCTCGCTGTTAAACTAAAAGAACAAATGACCACTGATAAAATACATGAACGTGAAGATTTTATAGTTGAATATTTGATGCCAAAATTAATGGCTATCGAAGGGATTCATGTACTTGCTCCTGAACATAAAAAGCGCTTATCGGTTTTCTCATTTTATCACCGGGATATTCATTATAATCTCATTGTAAGGTTGCTCAGCGATCGATATGGCATTCAGGTGCGAGGAGGTTGTGCATGTGCCGGTACATATGGCCATTACCTCCTGAGCGTAAGTCATGAAAAATCGAAAGAAATAACGGAAAAAATCAACCAGGGTGATTTATCTGAGAAACCAGGTTGGGTCAGATTATCGCTCCACCCTATTAATTCTGATAAAGAAATGGATTATATATTAACCGCTATTAAGGAAATTGTTCAAAATCATATGGACTGGGCTAAAGATTACCGATATAATCCAAAAATAAACGAATTCTTATATACCGGAAAAAATCCTGTTAACGAGCCCTATTTAGAAAATTGGTTTACGCTTTAAGCCAAGAATATTTTTTCTATATCGATTTAGTAATCCTACCTGTTATTTAAATTCATATTTTTTTTTAGTCCAACACTTTAAGCTGTTCATATCTTGTTTAAAATCTTTTATCAAAATCAAAATTATCTGTTGACTTTTAGCTATACCTTTGCTACGTTAACCAAAGAGTAATCCTCATGAATACTAAACCCAACCTCCTTTTAGGATTACAGCTCCCTTCAAAAATTGATTTAAAGGAAATTAAAGACATATTATTTACTTTTAACCAAAAGTTAAAAGCAAATAGTATAGGAAATATCAATACAGCTACCTTACACAAAAAAAACGTAAATCAGGCTGAAAAAACTTTATTGATCATTTCTATCTGGCAAAACAGGGAAGCTAATTTCGATGAAATTTTAAAACTTTATCCCCAGTTAAAGATATATAAGCGATATCTCATTGCTGACCTTTCAAAAGAAAACATTTCAGAAGTAGAGGCCATTACTTTTGATCAGTTCAGCAAAATAGTTGATGATGCAAAACTTGTATTTTTCCCGACAGATTCAAAACCTAATTGCATTATAAAAGCCATGTACCATCAATATTTTTCATTAACGGGAGATATAATTTGGTATAATGGTAAATCAATTCATTTAGACAAAGGTAAATATTACGCACGTCAGCTTTATTGTGAGCTTTTCCTTGATTGCATTAAAACCAACGACGGTTATAAAATTCCAGCTGATGCCATTATCAATGTTACTGAAGAAAACCTCCTTCCGCAATTTCAGAATAAACAAATAATTCTGCCTGTTTTGGAAGAAGGAAATTCGCACACTGTTGCAGAAGTTATGACCAACCAATATAAAATAGCCTTAAATTAAGGCTATTTTCCTATACAAAAGCGACTGAATATTTCATTTAATACTTCCTGCGAAGGAACTTCACCGATTAACTCGGAGAGATAATTATTAACCATTTTCAGATCTTCGGCAAACAAATCGGTTGTAATTGAGTTGTTCAAAGCATTCAATGCATTACGGGCAGATTCAAGCGCTTTTGTCAAAGCACTAAATTGCCTTGCGTTGCTTATTATATGTTCACTCCCTGTTATATTCAACGAAATTACATATTCATACATCTTACTCATTAAAAGATCAATATTCTTTTTAAATTTGGCTGATATTGCAAATGTTATTACATTTTCCGAAAATGTTTTAGCTAAGTTACTTACATACTCCTCGGAAACTTTGTCTGTCTTGTTGAACAAAACAAATAACTGCTGGTTATTGCTTATTACATGTTTCCAATGCTCAATTTTATCAGCAATATCTTTCTCCTTATCCTCAATATTTATCAGCAATAATAACAATTTTGCTTCAGAGGCTTTTTGTTTTGCCTTTATTACGCCAATCTGTTCAATTTCATCATTTGAATTTCTTATTCCGGCAGTGTCAGCAAACCTGAATGTAATACCTTTATAGGTAAAGGAATCTTCTATCACATCACGCGTAGTTCCTGGAATTGATGAGACAATAGAACGCTCATCATTCAGCAAAGCATTCATAAGTGTAGATTTTCCGACATTGGTATCTCCTATTATTGCTACAGGGACTCCATTTTTAATGGCATTACCATACTCATAAGAAAATGAAAGTTTTTCTATTCTGGCAATCAAAGTTATTAATAGTTCTTCGATTCTTTTTCTGCTGGCAAATTCAACATCTTCTTCAGAAAAATCCAGCTCAAGTTCAACATATGCGAGTAAATTCAATAATTCCATCCTTATTCCTTTTATTTCTTGCCCTACTCGGCCTCTCATCTGTTGAACTGCGATACTGTGCGAATAGCCATCAAAAGAATTTACCACATCATTAATCGCTTCAGCTTGAGTTAAGTCCATTTTGCCGTTTAAGTAAGCTCTCAGTGAAAATTCCCCGGGTTCGGCCATACGTATTCCCTGATACTGCATTATCTTCAGAATTTCTTGCTGTACATACAAAGAGCCATGGCAATAAACTTCAACCATATTTTCGCCTGTGTACGATTTAGGCGCTTTAAAAAGAGCTACCATTACATCATCCAGTATATTTCCATGATAAATCAGGTTAGCTCTATATAAATAATTGAATTTACACTGACTTATTTTAACTTTATCATTATGAAACTGAATAATCTTTTCCAATTTATTAAATACATCTTCGCCACTGATCCTGATTATTGAAATGGCAGATTTTACAAGGCCTGTAGCTATAGCGCATATATCATCGTGTTGATACATAGTATTTTTTCTGCAAAGTTAATATAAGGTTGACATTTTCCTTTTTTAAAAAACAAAGTTTTATTACTTTTGAACTGATTTTTTAACCTATGAGTATTTTAGTCAATAAAAATTCACGTGTTATCGTTCAGGGTTTTACTGGTACTGAAGGTACTTTCCATGCTTCACAAATGATTGAATACGGAACCAATATTGTTGGTGGAATATCGCCCGGAAAAGGAGGCACTTCACATTTAAATAAACCGGTTTATAATACAGTTCAGGAAGCGGTAAAACATACAGGAGCTAATGTTTCTATAATTTTTGTTCCTCCTGCCTTTGCTGCAGATGCAATCCTTGAAGCTGCGGATAGTGAAATTGAATTAATTGTAGCTATTACAGAGGGTATTCCTATTCAGGATATGATAAAAGTAAAAGCCTTTTTGAATCATAAAAAAAGCAGATTAATTGGTCCTAATTGCCCTGGAATTATTACACCGGGTGAAGCAAAGGTTGGAATCATGCCGGGTTTTATTCATCAAAGAGGAATTGTCGGAGTTATCAGCCGAAGTGGAACTTTAGCTTATGAAGCTGTAGATCAGGTAACCAAACTTGGATTAGGACAGAGCACAGGTCTAGGTATAGGTGGCGACCCTATTATTGGTACAACAACCCTAGATGCGGTAAAACTCTTTATGGCCGACGATGAAACCAAAGGGATCATTATAATCGGCGAAATTGGCGGACAGATGGAGACAGAAGCTGCTTTATGGATAAAAGAGCATAAAACAAAACCGGTTGTCGGGTTCATTGCAGGACAAACAGCACCGAAAGGTCGTCGGATGGGACATGCTGGTGCAATCATTGGTGGTGCTGATGATACGGCTGCTGCCAAAATGAAGATAATGGAAGAATGTGGAATAGCCGTAGTTCAGTCTCCGGCTCACATTGGAATTACGATGAAAAATCAACTTAAATAAATTAAATATGGGATTATTAACAGGAAAAGTTTTAGTTGTAACCGGTGCTTCCAGAGGCATCGGACGTGCTATTGCTATAAAAGCTGCTCACGAAGGAGCTGATATTGCATTTAGCGATTTAAAAGAAGATGAATTTTTAGCCTCATTGGAAAATGAATTGAAAGCTTTAGGAGTTAAAGCAAAAGGATATGCTTCAAATGCAGCAAATCATGAAGATTCACAAAAATTTATTGATCAGGTTATAACTGATTTTGGAAAAGTAGATGCTTTGATTAATAATGCAGGAATCACCCGCGATGCTTTACTTATGCGCATGACTGAAGAACAGTGGGATATGGTCATCAATGTTAACCTGAAATCGGTTTTTAATCTGACCAAAGCTGTACAGAAGTATATGCTTAAACAAAAATATGGATCTATCATTAACATCAGTTCGGTTGTTGGTGTAGGTGGCAATCCTGGTCAGGCCAATTATTCTGCTTCTAAAGCCGGTATTATTGGTTTTACCAAATCTATTGCAAAAGAACTAGGTAGTCGTAATATCCGTTGCAATGCCATTGCTCCGGGCTTTATAGAAACCGACATGACAAAAACACTTTCAGAAGATGTCATTAAAGGCTGGTATGAAAAAATACCTATGAAGCGCGGTGGAACTCCTGATGAAGTTGCAGGTGTTGTTGTTTTCTTAAGCAGCGATCTTTCATCATATATAAGTGGCCAGTGCATCAATGTTTGCGGTGCAATGCAAACCTAAATTAATTATCGTATTCAAAAATAAAAAAAGGCTAATTCAAATTAGTCTTTTTTATTTTATCAAGTTATTTACTAATTCAATTCTTTATCAACTGTTTTACAAAGTGCTCACGACCATTATTTACTGTATAAATATATACTCCGCGCTTTAATGTACTACCGTCAAATTTAAAACTGTTTTCACCACGACCGGCAATCATTTTTTCTTCATATACCTTATTTCCCAATACATCAAAAACCTGAAGGTTTACTGAAGATGTATAAGGTGCATAATAGCTCAAAGAAACCACATTATTAAAAGGGTTGGGTTCCGGAGCCAATAAAGTAAACTTGGTAGCACTTACAATTTGTGAATAACTTGCTGTATTTACAACCATTACAAGCGAAGTATCATCTACTTGCTCAGGTAATGCGGTTGCTACTCCCATAATGGTAATATAAGGAACCACATGTATTTTCAACTGGTATGTTCCAGCCTGAGTTGGGGTGCCACTCATTAATATGCAGTAACGTGTAACAGGAGTTGTAGGCGTAAATTCGCAATTGCTTGGACTGCATTGATAAGTTAATCCAGCCGGGAGATTTTCAACATTTGAAACTTTAATTTTTGTCAAAGCTACTGATTGTCCATTATAATTAAAAGTAGCCGGAGGGATTACGGTCAAAACCTGACTATAGGGTACACCAACTGTTGCTGGAGGTAATACTTCCGGGCACATTTCGCCGGGATTGCCAATATCATTACAGGTACCATCAGGTGTACATTGTGCATGAAGATTTTGAAACACAAATAAATTTAATGATATTGCAAATACAAAAAGTATAATTTTTCTCATAGGCCATTTTTTTCAAAGATACAAAAAAAGCACATAAACATGCAAATTTATGTGCTTTATTTTATAACACTTTTAACAATTATTTAAAAATCTTGGAAAATTCTCTGGCTTTTCTGGTTTTCCATACGCCGGAGTGATAAGCATAGCTGATAATTAATGGGAGAACTGTAGTTGCTTCTGCATAAACCATTCGTTCATAAACGGTATCAACTTTACCCCATGATGAAGCTTCTTTCAGGGTTGAGCTGGAGCAGGCACCATCGCGTACGTCGGCAACAGTTAATTGAATTG
>CAZDUU010000150.1:0-5853 GCA_964508675.1 uncultured Bacteroidales bacterium
TCATAAAAAAAATAAAAATTAATAATTAATAAATGAATTGTGAAAAGTACATAAATGCACCTTTCTTATACAAAGGTAGTCCTTTTTTTTTAATAAAAAAATGCTCCTGTCATTTTATTTAAATAATTTAACCTAAAAAAAAGTCAGATTATTATTTTGTAAGCTCGTGGAAAACTTCTTCGAGGCTTTTTTCCTTGCGTTGAAGCGATAATACTGTTATGTTCTTTTTTACGGCTAACTGAAAAATTAAAGGACGAATATCCTGATCAGTGTTGGCTTCAATAATGTATTGCATCTTTTTAACTGGCTTTACCTTTGTAACGCCTTTAATATTCATAAAATCTTCTGTGGGAACAGGATTATCAAATTCGACAAAAATAATTTGTTTTGAGCTGTCGTACATTTCTTCCTGAAGGCTTTCTTTATTATTGTCGGCTACAATTTTTCCTTTATTGATAATAATAATACGCTTACAAATAGCTTCAACTTCCTGCATAATATGGGTTGAAAGAAGCACTGTCTTCTGTTTTCCTACTTGTGCTATCAGATTACGGATTTCTATTATTTGATTTGGATCCAGACCACTGGTAGGCTCATCAAGAATTAAAACAGACGGATTATGAATCAATGCCTGGGCAATCCCCACACGCTGCTTATAACCTTTAGACAATGATCCGATAAGCTTATGCTGCTCATCTCCCAGTCCGGTCTGTTCTATAATTTCTTTAACATGATTTTCTTTATTCTTTATCTTATATATGTCGCAAACAAATTTTAAGTATTCCTTTACATACATGTCATAGTACAAAGGATTATTTTCGGGTAAATAACCAATCTGCTTACGGATTTCGATACTGTCGTTCAGAATATCCATTTTATTAATGAAAACCTGTCCTTCGTTTGGTGGAATAATTCCCATTATAATTTTCATCATGGTTGTTTTTCCGGCACCATTGGGTCCGAGAAAACCAAATATTTCGCCTTTTTCAACCCGGAATGAAATATTATCAAGCGCTTTCTGTTCGCCAAAAAGCTTCGTTACATTAATAACTTCAATAGACATGATGTAAAAATTATTTAGGAGTGTAAAATTAGCTCAAAGAATTGAATCTAAAAAAGAAACAGACCAGAAAACGTGTTTAACGTCCAGAAACTACATTCTTCGAGTTATTCCTTCAACTCTTTCAGCATATCCTGAACCATAGCATCCATATCGAATGCCGGTTTCCAACCCCATTCCTTACGTGCACAACTATCGTCGATACTGCGTGGCCATGAATCGGCAATAGCCTGACGGAAATCGGGTTCGTAAGTTATGGTAAAGGAAGGAATATATTTCTTTATATTTTCGGCCAGCATTTTTGGTGTAAAGCTGAATGCTGCCAGGTTGAAATCGCTATGATGAATCAATTTATCATTATCTGCCTGAAATAAATCGATGGTAGCTTTTAAGCAATCGGGCATGTACATCATCGGAAGCATGGTGTCTTCTTTCAGGAAACATTTATAGCTGCCAAATTTAATTGCATCGTAGAAAATGGCTACAGCGTAATCCGTTGTTCCGCCACCGGGAAGTGTTTCGTTGCTAATAATTCCAGGATAACGTAAGCCACGAACATCCATTCCGTATTTCTTTACATAATAATCGGCCAATAATTCACCGGCGACTTTCGTAATTCCATACATTGAAGTGGGTTTCAAAACGGTTTCCTGTGGAGTATTATCTTTGGGAGTAGTTGGACCAAATGCAGCAATGGAGCTTGGATTTAAAACGCGTTTAAGTTTAAGTTCACGTGCAACTTCTAAAACATTAATAAAACCGTTCATATTGATATTCCAAGCAAACATAGGTTTTTGCTCACCCACTGCCGATAGAATTGCAGCCATACTGATTATTGCATCAATATCATATTTCTTTACAACTTCGGCAATTCTTTTGGCATCAAGAATATCTACATATTCATAAACACCCGAATTTAAAAGCTTTTCGCATGGATTTTCAATACCTGAAGCAATTACATTATCACTGCCATAAACTTTTCTAAGTGCTAAAGTCAGTTCGCTACCAATTTGTCCTGTAGCTCCGATCAATAATATCTTTTTAATCATAAAGGTTCATTTTTTTTGGCAAATGTAAAATAAAGTAAATTACTATGTACTGATAAATGATTGTTATTTAGCACAAAAAAAGCTGCTTAATTAGCAGCTTTTTTTATTTAGCTTCGTAGTAGCATTTTTTAGGTGAACTGATTTTAGCTTCTGCTACCAATTTTTTTATAGCTTTGTCCACTTCTTTTTTATCGATTCCTGTCAATTCTGCAATTTCACCTGCTTTTAAAGCTTTGCCGCTTTTTTTCATAGCGTCTAAAATAGTTTTTGTAGTTTCCATATTTCAAATTATTTTTGTACAAACACAAAAATATAATTTTTATGGAAAATAATCAAGAACCATCAAAGTATGATAAAAATTTAAAAACTAAAGGTAGCGGCTGTTTAGGTGCTGCCATGTTAGGAGGTATTATTGGCTTTATTCTGATTATTTTGCTCATAATGAGTTATTCATATTACAATGGGTTAGTAAGTCGCGAAGAAAAAGTGAATGCTCAGTGGGCACAGGTTGAAAATCTTTATCAGCAAAGAGCTGACCTTGTAAATAACCTTGTTGCAACAGTAAAAGGATATGCTACGCACGAAAATAAAACCCTTACTGAAGTTGTGGAAGCCAGAGCAAAAGCAACTTCAATTAATGTTTCACCTGAAAAGCTCGATGAAGCTTCCTTAAAATCTTTTGAAGAAGCCCAGCAAAATTTGAGTTCCACTTTATCACGCTTATTGGTTTCTGTTGAAAGCTACCCCGATTTAAAAGCCAATCAGAACTTTATCATGCTTCAGGGCCAGCTACAGCAAATAGAAACCAATATTGCCAAAGAACGTAATACATTCAACGAAGTAGCACGTGATTATAACACAGCTATTCGCAAGTTCCCGCGAAATATTTTTGCAAGTATGTTCAATTTTGAAGCTAAAGCTTATTTCAAAGCTCAGGAAGGTGCTGATAAAGCTCCCAAGGTTAGTTTTGAATAAAAATTATCTCCTTAAAATTACCATTGTAGCTCCAAAACCGTATTCCTTAAACGAAGCATCCTGATAATCGTAATGAGAGTATTCGTGTGCCAGGATTTTTCGTAACTCAAGCTTAAGCGTACCATTGCCTACTCCGTGAATAAACACAATTTTTTTAACAGAAGGAGTCAAAATGCACTCTTCCAGTTTTTTCCTGAAATGATTTATCTGAATATGAAGCATTTCAGAAGGTGTTAAATCTCTAAAATCGTCCACTAGCTCCGGCAAATGTAAATCGACTTCCACTAATTCGGGTTTTTCTTCCACTGATTTTGGAGCAAACTTTAGTTCTTCGTGGTCATCTTTAATTTTCTGATGTTTCAAATTTTCCTGATTCTTTTCAGCCTGAATAACGGAGATTAAAAAAGCAGGTTCTTCGAAAAAATCATTCTCTTTAAAATAATTGATATTTAATAAGTAAAGTGAGTTTACTTTAAGTTCTTTATTAAGTAATTTTCCAGTCTTTTTTTCTTTGGGATTATACAAAACCCCCTGAATGGTATAAGAGCTTGTCTGGGCTATTTCTTCCTTAGCTAAATGCCTGATTAACAATTTTGAACCTGCTTCCAAATGAGCCGTGTCCATAAATTCATGAAGACTCAGTTTACGGTTAAAAAGACAAAAAGTCAGATTGCTTTCAGAATCGTTAATCATATATAAATTAAGTTCCTCATCTTTAAGTTCTTCCTCATGCACAAATGCTAAATAAACGTCATTGGTCAATGGTTCAGACTGCTCACCGGCTGAAGCAGAAAAATCATCCTCTTCAAATTTTTTTTCTTCTCTTTCAGCATAGTTGTAATTCATGGTTTCTGCATCATTGAAAACCTTTTGCTTAGCTTGCTTTGCATGTTTTTCAACTACCACAAGCTGACTAGCATTTATCGGAACTTCAAACCCCTCATCAATCAATACATACACTATTTTATTCTGAATTCGGGTAACGATTCCCTGTCCTGATTCATTTAAAAATCTAACTTTATCTCCAACTTCAATATTTGCCATAAACACTATTTTTTTTGTGCTAAATTACATAATTTTGCCCTAAAAAATGCAAATACCGATCATTGAGACAAAAGAGTTCTATTACGAACTACCCGACGAAAAGATTGCCAGATACCCGCTTGAAAAACGAAACAGCTCAAAACTTCTCGTTTATAGAGATAATGAAATAACTGAAACCGTTTTTTCTGAAATATACCAGCATATTCCTTCAGATTATCTGCTCGTTTTCAATGATACAAAGGTTTTACCAGCACGTATGCATTTCCAGAAACAAACAGGTGCTTTGATTGAGATTTTTCTTCTTGAGCCATACGAACCTAAGGAATATAACCTGAACCTTAATGAAAATAAAAGCTGTGAATGGCTTTGCTTAGTGGGAAATGCAAAAAAATGGAAAGAAAACGATATTTTACATAAGACACTTATTATCAATAGCGAAGAGATTAATATAAGAGCCTTTAAAAAATCTTCGCAGCAAAATGCCTTTGTGATTCACTTTGAATGGGACCAGCAAATTCCTTTTTTAGAGATATTAAATCATATTGGAAATATTCCTATCCCGCCCTATTTAAAAAGAGAAACTGAAGCCATTGATTTAGAGCGATATCAGACTGTTTTTTCAAAATACCTCGGAAGCGTTGCTGCCCCGACTGCGTCACTTCACTTTACCAATGAAGAATTCAGGCAGTTTGACAATAAAGGAATCCATTACACTTATCTTACTTTACATGTAGGTGCCGGGACATTCAAACCCATGAACTCACAATATATACATGAGCATGAGCTTCATACCGAGTTTTTTCAGGTAAACAAAGAATGTCTTGAAAAAATAATTCAATACTATCCTAAAATTATTGCTGTGGGCACTACGGCATTAAGAGCTTTGGAAAGTGTTTATCAGGCAGGAAATCTTCTGTTAAATAAGGAAAAGGACTTCCATTTTATTCCACAATGGAGCGAATATGGTAGTAAAAATCAAAATAAGCCCGCATTCGCTATTAGAAAATTAATTAAATACTTAACTGATTATCAATTAAATAAATTAGATTTACACACCCAGATTATGATTTCTCCTGGTTATGAGGTAAAAATGGCAGAAGGGATTGTTACAAATTTCCACCAACCTCAAAGTAGTCTTTTAGCACTTGTATCTTCAATTGTTGGGAATGACTGGCATAAAATATACGATTATGCGCTTAATCACCAATTCAGGTTCCTGAGCTATGGAGATAGTTCCTTATTATGGAATAATAAAAAAGGGAGCATTTAGCTCCCTTTTTTATTTAAAAAGCTTTATCTCTTATTGTGCAGCACTTTCATTAACTAAATTAGTTGTATTTGCTTCGTTAACGGCGTTCTGCTGTCCCTGTGGGCATTCTTTGCAAGGGCAATCTTTTATTTTCTTTTCGCGGGTGTCAGCAGGTTCCCAACCCATTACAAATAATAATACAAAGAAACCTACAACATAACCAACAGTAACATACCAACCATCTTTTACCCAGTGACCAACAGATTTTGCTTCTTTGTACATATTAGAAATAGCAACACCGGCAGATGAACCAAACCAAATCATGGAGCCACCAAATCCAACAGCATAGGCAAGCATACCCCAGTCATAGCAACCTTGATCTAAAGCAAGTTTGGTCAAAGGAATATTATCAAATACGGATGATACAAATCCTAAAGAGAAAGCTGTTTGCCATGAAGCAGCAGGCAAGTCATTAA
>CAZDUU010000151.1:0-5840 GCA_964508675.1 uncultured Bacteroidales bacterium
CATGGATTTTTGCTACCGGAAGACCATATACTGCACCTTCGGGAGCTTATACCGTAACTTTGCTTGATGGAACAACGCAGGAATATTATACGGTTACTTCTAAAAACAGCTTACGTCTGCCTAATTATCACAGGGCTGATATAGCAGTAAACTATAAGCTTCTTGCAGGAAATAAAGAAGATAGAAAAAGAAGGGAAATCGGGTCAGTCGGATTTTCAATTTTTAACCTGTACAATAGAAAAAATGTATGGTATAAAACATTTTATATCTATGACGGAAGTATTTACGAGACAAACGTTAACTATATGACTTTTATGCCAAATATAACTTTAACTTTAAAATTAAGGTAAAATGAAAAACTTCGCTTTTATATTCATCATTTTACTTTTCGCTTCCTGTGAAAAAAGTAACGATGTCCAATTTACTGACACACCCATTATCGAGTCTTATTTATTGCCGGGCAATTGTCTTACACTTACTGTTTCGCATCAGATACCCTTTAGTTCAGATGCCGAATATTCTGGAGAAGATATTAATAATTTAAGCATTACAGTGAAGTATAATGATTCTATAAGCCATATTCTGACTCCTTTAGGTGAGGGGAAATATATTGACAGTTCCTTTGTATTGAGCGAAGGTGATTATATAGAAATGGGTTTTGAGTATAATTCAAATAATATTTGGGCATATACATATTTGCCGGTAAAACCATCCGGACTTACTATTTCAGAGTCGAGTATTTCAATTGCAAGGAGAGATAGTGCTTCGGGTCCGCCTTCATCAGGCAGCATGCCCGACCCGATTAGCCTGACATGGAATAATACTGACGATTCATATTATCTGGTAGTTGTGGAATGTATGGAATCGACGTTGGACCCTATACAGGATTTTGGAACAGGTGATGCACCTCAGAGCCGTTTTCGGAAATCGCCCGGAAAGTTTTCATCTGAAGATATAAGGGCTATGGATTTTAATTATTTTGGTTCACATCGGATTATTCTGTATCATGTTTTACCGGATTATGCGGATTTATATAATCAAACAAATAATAGTTCACTTAATTTAACGAATCCGTCAACTTCTATTAAGTACGGATATGGTATCTTTACGGGACTAAATTCTGATACTGTTTATATAGAAGTACTCGAAAGTAGCAAGAAATCTAAAATGTAAATGCAAAAATTATGAAAAAGGAAAACTTATTTTTTTTATTATTTCTGGCAATACTTTTTTCGTGCTCACCAATTACAAATAAGCTTAATTATAATGAAAATCATAAGCCGGGATCAAAAGGCGATTTACGTTTTTATAGCAAAGAAACACAAATGATGTATGATATAACGAATGATGCAAACAATCTTTATATCTGCATAAAAGCTGATGATGAGCAGGTTCAAAAGAGCATTATGATGGAAGGGATGGAAATCTATATTGATACCTGTAAAAAATCAAAACAGCAAATTGGACTTTTATATCCTTTATCATACAGTAAAGGAACAAAACCACAACCTGATGGACAAATGAAAATGCCACCAAAACCAGATTCATTGCAAAATATGAATGGTAGCAAAGATCATAAACGTGATTTTAATAATCAGAAAAATAGTTTCAATAAGCAACAGCGTATGATGCAATTGGAAGGATTTAAAAACATGGAAAGTGATGTTTTGCCAATTGAAAATAATAAAGGTATTGTTGTAAAAATGGATTGGGATTTTTCAAAGACACTGGTGTATAAAGCAGTTATTCCTTTTAAAACTTTTTATAAAGAAAAATTGACAGCCAATGATACCAATAAAATATTCACTTTTACAATTATTACAAATATGGTTAAAATGCCTTCCGGAGAAGGAGTGGGAACGCCTCATGGAGGTGGTCAGCATCAGGGGCCTCCAATGGGACAACAGGGAGGAATGCAGGGTGGCTTTGGAGGAGGAAATAGTGGTGACCGACCCTCAATGGATGAAGGAGGACAAAGAGGTGAGAGGCCGGTTGGAATAGAGCAACCTACATCTCAAAAAAATAAACATGAGATGCATTTTAGATTAAGCTATAAGTAGTTACTTTTTTACAAAAGAAGTTTTTAATACTTTTTCGTTAATATATGCTTTAAGTATATACAAACCTTCTGACAATCCGGGTAAATCTATATAAGCATTTAGAATTTTGTTGCTTTTTTCAATGGAAATGGTTTTTATTTTTTTTCCGTCAGATTGAATAATTTCAACTTTTACTTTACCAATATAATTGTTGTCTAATTGCAATGAAATACTTTCATTTACAGGGTTGGGATATATTATAAGTTCGTTTTCCTGTGATTTGCTTTCAACAATGGAGTTAGTTTTGTCAAAAACAAAGCTGTCAATCAACGAACCATCTTTACTGAATGTGCTGTCAATTAATATATTTCCACAAATGGAAATTTTACAAAAATGATTAAGTGAAGCGTATGATTGTGTAAATATATCAGGAACCCCTGCATAAAGAGGAGCTCCGGCACCGCCGCATACAATTTCACAACGGCCTTGTCCATAATTGCTTCCATATTCACTTACCGGTGTATTTGGACTGACTGAATAATTGATTGGTTTTGTCCTTTCATACATGTGCTCATGTCCGCTAAAAATTAAATCAACTCCTGCACTGTCAAATGCTTTCCACCATGTGTCCAAATATGCATTCATTTCTCCTATATGATATCCAATTGAATAAAAAGGACGATGGAAAAATACTATTTTCCATTTTTTATTCTGGTAATTATGCAATGTTGAATAAAGCCATTGTGTTTGTTGGTTTGTGATATATTCCGTATTCAAACAAATAAAAACAGCGTTGCCGTATTCAAAAGAGTAATAAAGCTCTGTATTCTGACTGTCAGGTAGTGTGAAAATGTTCTGAAATAAAGTGGTATCATTAGCTTCATGATTACCTACACAATAATAAGTTAAGTTTTTGTTTAAGAATCCTGCACCATAGCTGAACCATTGAGTCCAGCTGGTAAGATTGGTACCATCGTCAACGATGTCTCCTAAATGGATAGAAAAGTCGGTTTTATATTGATTTGCTAATGCTGCAACTTGTCCCCAGGTAGAATAGTTGCTTCTACTGTCTCCCAAAATGTCGAAAGTAAAACAGCTGCTATCCGTATTCGTTGGTATTTTGAAAGTTTGAACAGAATCGAAAGTGCCTATAGAAGAATTATATATTTTATAGTAGATAATGCTATCGTTTATGGATCCCGGAAAAGAATACGAATAAAAATATCCTGAAAATCCAGAACGTTGGTTTGCAGCGTATCTGCCTTTTTCCATAATCGGACTAAAACCCCATTGAATAGAATCATATGAACCTGCTCCGCTCCAGTTTATTGTAATTCCATTATTCGGATTTCCTGAGCTTCCCCACCAGGATTGACTATATGCGTTTAAAGCCAGAAAAAATGCAATAAATAAAATAAATATCGATTTCATTAAGGCAAAAGTAGGATAAATTTTTACTTTAATTTTTTATTTAAGACTTTTTAAACATTTTAGATTTCACTTTCTTATTTCAAATTTTAATCGTTATCTATAAAATAACGGGCTTCGTCGAAAATTTTTTTAGTTTTTGAACATTAGGGTTAGTTTTGTCAGTAATTAAGCAAAAATTAACATATAGTTAATGTTGAATTAAAATATTTTTTTTATGAGAAAAGCCTTATTATTAATAATTATGTCTTTCGTGGCAATCTTGGTAAATGCACAACAGCAAGAACTTTATACATTTTGTCAGGGAAGCAGTTATGGATATTTATTAGACACCAGTGCATCCACTTCTTCGCAATACTACGCAAGATGGAATATAGGGACAACCTCTTATTCAGCCCATATGCAAAAAGATACCATTTATCAAACCACAGGGCAGGGAAGTGGAGGAGGCAGCTACGGAACCATAAAAAAATGGGCTTGTACAGGTACTACTACATGCACATGCGTTTGGACTTATACCTTAAGTAATGCACATCACGATATCTGCCCATTGCCCAACGGAAACGTTCTGGCTATTGTTGACGAAAGCAAAACAAGTTCTCAGATTACTGCTGCAGGAGGTTCATATAGCAGTACAATGAAATCGCCAACGATAGTAGAAATTCATCCTACAGGTTCTACTACGGGGACCATTGTATGGCAATGGAAACTATGGGACCATCTTTGCCAAAATGCAAACTCTTCTGTTACTTCAACTTATGTTACATCAATAGCGTCTAATCCCCAGCTATTTAATGTTCGTTATAATAATACTTCCGATTGGTTTCATATGAATGGACTTGACTATAATGTTGAACGCGATGAGATTGTGATGAGTTCTCATGCAATGAATGAAATTTATGTGATAGATCATAGTACGACCACAGCACAGGCAGCTACTCATACAGGTGGTAACGCCGGGCATGGTGGCGATTTTCTTTATCGCTGGGGTAACCCTGCTACCTATGGTTTGTCTGCAAGTGGCAATGGTATCACTCTCAATGTAATTCATGATGTACGTTGGGCTTCTTCAAGTAACACAAAATATCCTAGATATATGAGCATTTTTCATAACAATGGCGGAGGAACTGCTCAGGCTGTATTATTTTTACCTCCTTATTCTACATCAGACAATTATAATTTTACTTATACAGCAGGTTCAGTATTGCCTCCTACTTCATGTGTGAAACCAACTGTCGCTTCAATTACAGGTGTACAGGATCAGGGAGGTGTGCAGGTGTTAGATAATGGAAACATATTAATAACAAAGCCGGGAACCGCATTTTATGAATGTAGCGGTTCAGGTACAACCTATCAAACAGTATCTGTTGCAACAGTTCAATCGGACAGGTACAAAAAATGTGAAATATTAGGACCATTTCCTACTGCTTCGGCGTCAAGTTATACGGTATGTGCAAATAGTTCAATTACATTAGGATCTTCGGCTACAGCACCTTTGCAAACAAGTCCTTCTTATACTTATTCATGGTCGTCAACACCTTCTACTTCAAACTTCTCTTCAACTTCTGCACAAAATCCAATCGTAACTCCTGCTGTTGCAGGAACCTACACCTATGTGGTTACAGTAACCAGTGGAGGTTGTTTCAATACAGCTGCTGTAAATGTTGTAGTAAATGATTGCTCAGGAATCAATGAAAATAACGCGGAAAATGAAAAATTGAATATATTTCCCAATCCTACAACAGGTATAGTAAATATAAGCAACGAAATAACTTCAGAAAATAATTTTGAAGTATCGGTATATGATAGGTTTGGAAAGTTGATTTTTAACGGTAAAAATTCAAAAATAGTTGATTTGTCTGATTTTTATAACGGTATTTATATTATTTCTGTGAAAACAGACAAGCATAACTTTAATAAGAAAATTATTTTAATGAAATAAATTTAAAAAAAGACTAAAAATGTTCACTTAAAAAACAAAAAAGCATGAGAAACTATTTGGCATTTATATCAATGTTTTCCGTTCTTGGATTGTGTGCTCAACAGCAGGAACTCTATACATTTTGCCAGGGAAGTAGCTATGGGTATTTAATAGATACCAGTGCAACCACTTCTTCGCAGTACTATGCAAGATGGAATATCGGAAGTACCTCTTATTCGGCTCATATGCAAAAAGACACCATTTATCAAACTTATGGAACAGGAACCAGTTCTGGTGGTGCATATGGATCAATTAAGAAATGGGCTTGTACAGGAACCACCACTTGTACCTGTGTATGGACTTATACTTTAAGTAATGCACACCATGATATATGCCCGTTACCCAATGGAAATGTGCTGGCCATTGTTGATGAAACAAAAACAAGCACTCAA
>CAZDUU010000152.1:0-5818 GCA_964508675.1 uncultured Bacteroidales bacterium
ACAGGATTTTGGCTCAAATCGCTCTGGCTGCCATCAAATAACCATGACCAGTTGGTGATAGTTCCATTATTTACAACAGAGTTATCTGTAAACTGAACATTTGCATTCAAACATGGCGTAGTATAAGAGAATGCCGGATTTACAGGAATTACAAGATGAATAGTTGTAGTATCATAATCAGCAGGACAAATAGAGTTTCCTGTGGTTTGTAAAATAATGGTAATGGAGCCATTTGCCTGATCGGCTGTACTTGGTTCATAAATAACGCTTAATGTTGTATCGGTAGGATTGAATTCACCTGAACCGCTTGTTGACCATAAACCTCCTGTCGCATTCGATATAGCTCCGTTAATTGGAATCTGGGCAGTTCCGCTACATACATAAATATCATTTCCTGCGTTAGCACTGGGGAGTTTATGAATAGTAACATGAACGGTGTCTTTACCTGCCTGACAAGTTCCATTATTTGTAGAAGTAAGAATTAAATCTAAACTTCCGCTTAATGAATCTGCTGAACTTATGGTGTATATAGAATTAATTGAAGTAGCAACAGGGAAGAATGAACCGGTTCCTGTCGTTGTCCATAGTCCGGTACTGCTACCACCGGTTATTACTCCTTGAAGTGTAATACTTGGATTGGTTGCACATATTTCCTTATCAGGACCTGCATATACAAAAGCAGAATTTGTGAAGTAAAGTTTCATTGTATCTGAAACAACAAGACAATTTCCATTATCAGTAGAAGTCAAAATGATCTGAACGCTTCCATTGGTGGTATCTGCATTTCCAAAATCATATTGAGTGCCGAGGCTGGTGGGGTCAGTAAAGCCGCCATCGCCCATTGTAGTCCATACACCTTGTGTAGCTCCGCCTAAAATCAAACCATAAACATTGGTGTTGGAACCTGTAATACAAACATGTTGATCTATTCCTGCATTAACTGAAGGGGCCGGGGTTATTGTGATATTCATAGTGTCGGCTGCAGCAAAGCAACTTCCATTTCCTGTGGTATTTAAATATAAGTGAACAGATCCGTTTGAAATATCATTTGTTGAAGGTAAGTATTGGGCATTTATTGTTGTGTTATCAGGAATAAAACTTCCGGATCCAGATGAAGTCCATGTTATTCCTGTTGCTACTGTGTATGCTCCATTTAGTGATACTAATGCATTATTCCCGCACACTGTCTGGTCGCTGCCGGCATTCGCAGTCGGTGCAGGAGTGAAATTAATCTGTAATACATCATATGCAAAATTACATGCATCGGTTGCATTAAGAACAAGTGTAACACTTCCAGTGCTTAAGTCAGAAGAATTTGGAATATAAGTAGCATTTAAGGTCGTATTATTAGGACTAAAAATTCCTGAACCTGATGTTTGCCACATACCTTGTGAAGCACCTCCTGTTACTGAGCCGTTCAATTGAACATTCCCATTGTTTGCGCATAGTATCTGGTCATTCCCTGCACTTACAATTCCCGGTGGAAGAATATGAATTTGCATAGTATCTGAAACAGGAGTACATGTTCCAATATTTGTCGCAGTTAAAACTAAAGTTACGTTTAGATTCAGTGAATCTTGTGAGCTTGCATGATAAACCGCATTTAGTGCTGTATTTGAAGGTGTGAAATAACCGGTTCCGTTGGAAGTCCAAAATCCGGTAGTCGATGCTCCATATATTGTTCCATTTATACTTATATTAAGGTTATCTACGCAGACGGTTTTGTCAGTTCCTGCATTTACATATGGTGCATCAGTAATTGTGATATGAATGGTATCTTTAGCAAAGTTGCAACTGTTTGCTGTTAAGATTAAAAGAACTGAACCCGAAGCTGTGTCTGCATTAGAAGGAATGTAAGTCGCATTAAGTGTTTGTGCATTAGGAATAAAAACTCCGCTTCCTGAGGTTGACCATGTGCCTGATGATGCTCCGCCTCCTACCGTTCCATTAAGATTTATCAAGTCACTGTTAGCGCAAACAGTTAAATCATTTCCAGCATTTGAAATACCGGCCGGCAATATATTCACTTGTAAACTGTCTTTTACTGGGTTACATATTCCATTCCCGGTAGATGTCAGATATAGAGTTACCTGTCCGTTTAAACTATCGACCGAGCTTGCATGATAAGTTGCATTAAGTGACGTTGATGAAGGACTGAAGGTGCCGGTCCCAGAGGTGCTCCAGATTCCGGTATTTGTTGGTCCTGTTACATAACCGTTTAATGAAACTGTTAAATTATCAACACAAATAGTTTGATTTTGTCCTGCATCTACAATCGGCGAAGCAATTACATTAATATTAACCAGATCAGAGACTGCTGTACAGTTGCCGTTCCCTGTTGTTGTGAGTGTCAGAATAAAGTTTCCTCCATCTAATTCACTCACTGAAGGGGTATAAATAGTATTTAAGTTATTGGCAGATGGGTTGTATGTTCCGCTACCACCTGACCATTGGCCGCCGGTTGCAATAGTAACATTTCCTGATAAATTTATTGCCGGATTATTATAGCAAATTGTAATATCTGTTCCTGCATTTGCCGTAGGAGCTGTTGTGTAATGAACATACATTGTGTCTTTTACAGCCAGACAACTTCCATTACCGGTAGATGTTAAAATAAGCATTGCCTGCCCGTTATTTATTTCACCTTGAGTTGGGGCGTATGTTGCGGTTAGTATGTTGTTGTTAGGAGTGAATAGTCCTAATCCGTTTGACCAGCTTCCTCCACCTGCATTTTGTATAGTGCCGTTTAAAGTAACCAAATTGTTGTTTGCACAAACAGATTGGTCAGGACCTGCGTTAACAATAGGAGCAGGGGAGTAATTAATTCTTACCGCATCAGTTACTGCTAAACAAGTTCCGTTTCCGGTTGAGGTTAAAGTTAAATCAATATATCCATTTGATATTTCAGCAGCAGTTGGCGTGTAAACAGCATTAAGAGTATTGACTGATGGATTGTATGTGCCCGAACCACCGCTCCATATTCCGCCTCCCGCATTAAGAATATATCCATTTAAAGTAGCTGAGGAATTATTTGCACAGGCTGTAATGTCTGTTCCTGCATTAACCTGAGGTGACGGGTTGAAAAAGATTGTCATTTGATCTGAAGTACTAACGCAATTTCCATTTCCGGTCGTTGTAAGTGTTAATGTTACACTTCCTGCAGCAATTTCAGCCGCAGTAGGTGTATATAACGAATTCATAGTTGTGTTATTCGGATTATATGTTCCTGATCCACCAGACCAAATAGCACCTGATGAAATGGTATAGCTTCCGTCAAGCGTAACTACAGAATTGTTTGCACATTTTACCTGATCAAGCCCGGCATTAACTGTAGGTGCTGCGGTAAAGGCTACTGTCATATTATCACTTACCGGAAGACAAGAACCATTCCCTGTACTTGTTAAAGTTAACGTCATTGCTCCTGAGGCAATTTCACCTGCAGTTGGAATATACACACAATTTAAACTGTTATTGTCTGGCACGAATTGTCCAAGTCCTCCAGTCCATTGGCCACCTGATGCTCCTGATACAGTTCCGGTTAGTGAAATATTCGGATTATTAGCACATTTTATCTGATCTGGCCCTGCATTAACAGTTGGAGCAGGTGTTACATTGATAGTCATGTTACTATTTACTGCAAAACAATTACCATTTCCTGTTGATGTGAGAATTAAGTTAACACTTCCATTTGCTAATTCAGTTGCAGTTGGCGTATAAGTTGCATTCAAAGCAGTATTACTTGGATTGAAAATTCCGCTTCCACCACTCCATACTCCACCTCCGGCATTTTGAACTGTTCCTGCTAAAGAAACAGTTGGATTATTATAGCAAGCGGATTGATTAGAACCTGCATTTACAACAGGAGAAGGTGTTATGGTAATTTTTATCTGATCGTTAACTGCATTACATGTCCCATTTCCTGTGGTGGTCAATGTCAATGTTACACTTCCTGCTGCAATTTCTGATGCAGATGGTGTATATGTAGCATTTAAAGTATTGGCATTAGGAGAATATATTCCTAAACCGCCGCTCCATGTTCCTCCGGTTGCTACTGTTACTGAACCATTAAGGTTTGCAGAAGAGTTATTCGCACAAACGATCTGATCAGGACCTGCATCAGATGTCGGGCTTGGAGTAAATACAGCACTCATCTGGTCTGACACTGCATTACAAGTTCCATTGCCTGTGGTTGTTAATGTTAAAGTAACTCCATTTGTTATTTCCTGAGCTGTTGGAGTATATGTAGCATTTAATGTGTTTGCATTGGGAGAGTATATTCCCAAACCACCACTCCAAGTCCCTCCGGTTGCTCCAGTGATAGTTCCGTTTAGGCTTATTGCAGCATTGTTGGAACATTTAACCTGATCACTTCCGGCATTAGCAATAGGAGCATCAGTAAACGTAATGGAAACCTGATCGTTTTCAGCTAAACAGTTCCCGTTTCCGGTGGAAGTCAAGGTGAGAGTCATATTACCATTTGTAATTTCCGTAGGGGAAGGGGTGTAAATGGTATTTAAAGCAGTATTACTTGGTGAAAAGGAACCTAAACCTCCGCTCCATATCCCTCCACCTGCATTTTGAACAGAGCCATATAGTGTTACTGCTGCGTTGTTTTTACAAACAGAAATATCTGTACCTGCATTTACAATTGGAGCAGGTGTAATTGAAATTACTACCTGATCGGTAACCTGATTACAAAGACCATTTCCTGTTGATCTCAAAGTTAGTGTAACTGTTCCGTTGCTTATTTCAGTGGTAGAAGGAGTATATACAGCATTTAAAGTAGTATTATTTGGACTGTATGTCCCTGTACCTCCAATCCACTGCCCACCTGTTGCACCAGTTACTGTTCCATTTAATGTAACACTAGCATTGTTAGCACAAACAGTTTGATCAAGCCCTGCGTTTACTGTAGGGGCGGATGTAAAGCTGATTGTCATTTGGTCTGAAACTGCATTACAGTTTCCATTTCCGGTAGTTGTTAAAGTGAGGTTGACAAATCCGTTTGCCAGTTCTGCAGCTGTTGGAGTGTATGTAGCAGTTAAAGTTGAGTTATTGGGGTTAAAAATACCGGTTCCACCACTCCAAATCCCTCCAGTAGCAACGGTAACGCTTCCGGATAGAGTTGTTACTGCATTATTTTTACATTTGGTTTGGTCAATTCCTGCATTAGCAGTAGGAGAGGTGGTAAATGAAATAATAATGTCATCACTTACAGCATTGCAAGTTCCATTTCCAGTTGTAGTAAGAGTTAGTGTGAGGGAGCCAGCTGAAATTTCAGCAGCAGAAGGAGTATATTGAGTAGCTAAAGCATTTGCTCCCGGGTTAAAGCTACCAGATCCGCCTGACCATGTGCCACCGGTAGCAACTGTAACAATTCCGTTAAGACTTACAGCAGGATTATTTCCGCATACAGAAATATCTGTACCTGCATTTACTGTTGGAGCCGCTGTAATTGTAATAATCATCTGGTCAGAAACAGCATTACACAAGCCGTTTCCCGTAGAAGTTAAGGTTAATGTTACGGAACCCGCTGTTTTATCAGCAGCAGATGGGATATATGTTGCATTTAAAGTAGTATTATTAGGTGAAAATGTTCCTGTTCCGGTGGATGTCCATATACCACCTGTAGCACCAGAAACAGTTCCATTAAGAGTAGTACTGGCATTGTTGGCACAAACAGTCTGGTCCAAACCGGCACTTATTGTTGGTGCGTCTGTAAATGAAATGGTCATTTGGTCGTTAACCGCTAAACAGTTTCCGTTTCCGGTAGTTGTTAAAGTGAGGTTGACAAATCCGTTTGCCAGTTCTGCAGCTG
>CAZDUU010000153.1:0-5803 GCA_964508675.1 uncultured Bacteroidales bacterium
AGGGTTTATTTAATGGTAAGCTAACCATAATTATTGAATCGGCATAACCGACATAGGTAATCAAAAGTTCTGCTTTCTGGTTTCCGTTTTGAACATTTAATGTAAAAAAGCCTTTTTTATCGGAAACAGCAGCCTCTTTTATCTTTTTAATACGAATATTCGCCCCATTGAGCGGTTCATTGGTTTTTGCATCGTAAATATATCCCGTAATGGTCTGCCCGAGTACAACGCCTGCAAAAAGCATTAAAATTCCAAATACAAAACTCCTCTTCTTCATTATTCCTGAATTTTAATGGTGATATTCGCACTTCCGCTTTCACCAGTAACGGTACTGTTCACTTTTATCAGTCCAAGTTTACCACTGGCTATTCTGAACGACCACACATTTCCGGGCTGAACATCTTTTGCCTTTCGTTTAGCATTGATTACATCATATGATACTATCAGCAGACTATCATTCGTAATCTGATCAAATATTGCAGGTGTGATATTGGTTTGGATATAACGGCTTTCATTGCGGGTTTGCCAGTTTGAAATACCGTATGTTCCTGTAAAATACGTCGGCATATCATTATCGTTAGGCGATGAAATGGTGCAGAAGTAATCAATGTGATAGTAAAAGTCGATATCTATTACATTTTGCGCATTATAAGCCTGTTCGAGGTTATAAATCTGCCCGGTTGTAAAAGAGAAAAAGCTTCCGGTATCGGCATTATTCTGAGCGCCGAGTACGATATGGTATTCTTTAATATTTCCGAATTGTGCTCCGGCTTTTAATCCCACATTTATCGAAACGGAATCAGTTTTACGATCTTTGTTCATCACAAAAAAGGTCCATTTTTCGTTTTCAGCAGCACCTTTTATAACTTTCAATGTGTATATAAAGCTATTGCTGTATAGTCCAGAGTCGAGATATACCTGACGGATTCCGTTGTCAAGGCTCACAACCAGATTTGTAACAGGCACATCTTTGCTACTGGCAGTTATTTTAAAGACCATTGCGGTCCCCAGTTCAACAGCCGTATCGTGCGATATTGAAACCGAATCCGCAGTAAAAGCAATGGTGGGAGTTACCAGAGTATTTTCGTCTTTTGTACACGAAAACATATTTATCAGTAATACGACCCAAACCGTTATGAAAAGCGTTTCATGTCGAGAGATGTATTTCATCCATGTATTATTTTTCAATAAATGACTATTTATAGAATTTTTTGAGTGAAAGCGCTGCAACCATAGCTGCTATAAAACCAAAAGCCAGGTGAGTAAGAATAGGATATACAAAACCAAAAACAAATGATTCGTAAAATGCACCGGTTGTCAGGGTAATAAAAATACGTACCACCGGAATTATGGCCCAACAAAGTGATCCGGCTATTCCGATAAACCATACAGACCTGTTTTTATTTCTCCATACGGAAAGAAATAAATCGAATAAAAAGCTAACCAATACAAATAAAAAAGGTTTAAACGGATCCGGAGCCAGCGATGTAAAAAGGAGAAAGAAAGTCAATGTCCCCATCGAGGTAAAAGTTGCTGCAAACCTGAAAGAAGAAACGGTTGAAACCGAAGTGAGAATTACCATAAAAAGCAATCCCTGCTTGCCCGGAAGATGCATGGGCATTTTAAGAAAATGATAGGCAGCAGCAGCAAACATTCCCGAAACGAACAAAATGACCAATTCGGCAACAACTGCTTTGGTTTTACTCTGAAATAGATTTAATAAATAACTTTGAGGCTGTCTTGTATCCATATTCCTGATTATTAACTTTTTCTAAATATAATATTGTTCTAAATTGCTGCACTACCGGCTTAAATCCTTCCTCAACCAGCACTTTGCTTTTTTCACTGACTTTTTCGTTTTCCAAGGTTTTAAACTCCTGCAAACCTATCAATTCCTTGATTTCTTCGACAGAAAAAATGCCTGAAGTCTCGCGCATGTTTTTCATCCACAAAATACGCCCGTCTGTTCCGTACAAAGCAAGACCAATAGCAGCCAAAGAGCCAATCACACCGGTTTTTCTTCCGGTCAGGCCTTTCAGATGAACCTGCTGATTTTCGGCCAATGCATACGCATCTTTTTCGGTTAAAACGATTTTTTTTGCATTCAATCCCCACTGAATAAGCTTATCGGGTTGTGAACCTTTGCCCGAAAAAACACAAAAGCCCACATCAGAGCCGTCGGCACTGTTTTCAATCAGATATTTTTCGCTGACTGCAATAAGTTCATCCATGCTTCCTGTCAACGTTGCTGTAACGGATGCAGAACTGTTGTGCGAAGTAAAAGGAATGTCTTTGTGTACATAAAGCTGATGCCTTATAACATGCGAAGGAGCGATGATTTTCTTTTCTGTAAGTATCTGATTCAGTTGGCGGACAATAAATCCGGTACCCCTGCTGTCAGCATTATCGGTATCGTCAACGCCAATGATAATTTTGCACATACGTTATGAATTGCTATTCAATTCGCAAATATAGCTAATTTTTAAGCTTTATTCAAAGAGTTGATTTTTTGCAAAAAAGCTTCGGTTGGTTTATGTAAGAGCTTATTAGCCTCGTCGTGAAATTCGTTAAAATAATTTACCAAAAGCCTTCCCTGCTCTGTCAGAATAGTCTGACCTCCGGCCGATCCGCCTCTTTTCTTTTCAATCAGGTTAAAGCCCAGGTTCTTTTCCAGTTCTTTGATTTTGTTCCATGTACTGCGGTAACCCCAGTTCATTTTGTCGGTAGCGGCTTTTAGCGAACCTGTTTCCTGAATAGCTTTCAGCAGCTCGAATTTTCCGTCGCCAAGGATGCTTTTACCTTCTTTATTTTCAATCCAGAATTTATAGCAAATATTAAAATTGATGGACATAACCTGCATTTTTATAAGCAAATGTAAGCAAATACATCATTAAACCCAAATTGATCCATAAAAGAAATTAATTTGATAATTCAAATCTACCTTTTCTTGCTGTGCGATTGTGAGCGGGGTCTGTTCTGATTTTGTTTTCTTGCTGCAAAAAATTCCTGCTTCCGGCGTTGTTTTTCTTTTTCGAACTCCTTTTTCTCTTTGTCATTCATGGGCCTGTCTGTTTGCGGGAAAGGATTATCTTTTACCACTTCGATTTTAAGCCGGATGAGTTTTTCAATATCTTTGATGAACACATTTTCTTCGGGTTCGCATAGCGAAATGGCAATCCCGTCTTCTCCTGCCCTGCCGGTCCTGCCTATTCTGTGTACATAGGTTTCTGCAACGTTCGGAATGTCATAATTAATCACGTATCTCAATCTGTCGATATCAATGCCGCGTGCTGCAATATCAGTAGCAACCAGAACTCTTATCTCGCCTTCTTTAAAGTCGTTCAGGGCTTTCTGGCGCTGATTCTGCCCTTTATCGCCATGAATAGAGGCTGTTTTTATTTTTGCTTTCTGCAGTTCGCGGGCTATTCTGTCGGCTCCATGTTTTGTCCGGGAAAACAACAATACCTGATCAATTTCCTGATCCTGAAGAATATAAAAAAGCAGTTCTTTTTTGCTGGTCCGGTTGGTATAATACAAATACTGCTGAATAGTTTCGGCAGTGGAACTTACCGGGCTTACTTCCACTTTTTTAGGATTACGCAGAATCTTGCGCGAAAGTTCAACAATATTTTCGGGCATGGTTGCCGAGAAAAACAACGACTGGCGTTCCTGTGGCAATTTGGCAATGATTTTTCTGATGTCGTGTATAAAACCCATATCGAGCATACGGTCGGCTTCGTCGAGCACAAAATATTCAATATCGTTGAGATGTACCAACCCCTGATCCATTAAATCCAAAAGCCTCCCCGGAGTTGCAACAAGAACATCCACTCCTTTGCTTATAGCCTGAGCCTGCGGATTTTGGTTTACTCCGCCAAAAATAACGGTATTTCTTACACCGGTATATCTGCCGTAAGTCGAAAAACTCTCGCCAATCTGAATGGCCAGCTCGCGTGTAGGTGTTATGATGAGCGATTTGATTTTGCGCGGATGCTTTTGTTTTTTGAAATCGAGATATAGGTGTTGCAATATGGGAATGGCAAATGCGGCTGTTTTGCCGGTTCCGGTCTGGGCACTGCCCAACACATCATGGCCGTGAAGTATCAGTGGTATGGCTTTTTCCTGTATGGACGTCGGTTCAGTGTAATTTTCTTCTTTCAGAGCTTTTAATATCGGCTCTATAATTTCTAAATCTTTAAATTGCATGAATTAAATTTTATACCCCTCTTAAAATGGTTAAGAGAAACGTGTGTAGTGAATAATAAAAAAACAAAGGTAAGCATTTAAAATAAGAAAATGGAATTTTTGCATGGAAGTATGGCTATCTGGCAGTTGGGAGTTTTGCATTCTCGTTAAGAAAAGAGGTTAGGGTTATTAGAAGCAATCAATGTCTATATTACTTTTTTATTTTCTTTTTTGAATTTTCTCTTATATTTTTTTTCTATATGCTTAGTTATTCTAATTATAATAAATTTCTTAATAAAACTTTGGGGTAAACTCCTTCTAAATTTTTTACCTAATTTTTTTGACCTTTCCACACTCTCCTTTATTTGCCGTTGAATATCTGATATCCATTCCCTTTCTTTTTTTCTATTTCTGTTTCTTTGATGTTTTAACAGTTCTGAATATTGGTTAATTTCATTTATTTCAGAAATTAAATTTTTCACATGATTAAAAGTCAGAATATTATATAGGTTTAAAATTTTATAATAATTTATATACTTTTCTTTCTCCAATGCTTCGCATATTAAGCTTTCTAAAATTTCATAACATTCATTTAAAAAAGAGTGAAATGTTAAAATATAATTCGAGTATGCTATACTGATTTGGTTATAACTTGGAGCTTGTAAATGAGTTAAAACAATATTGGCATTTTGACTTGATTTGTAAACTGTAAAATAATGTTCTTCTGCTTCATTAGAACTCTGAAAAGAAACAATTTTAGGGACATCATTTTTTGTTGTTTCAATTAAAAAAAACTTGTGGTTATTTTGACTTTCAATATCAAACCATTGTTTTCTTACTTTTAAATAATTTCTGGAAAAAACACTACTGAGTTTTTCAAAATATTTATATTTCTTTAAAATATTTGCTATTTGCTTCTTTTCATCAATTTCTAAAATATCAATTTTAGATAATAATAAATGGAATTTAGCTAAATCTTTATGATCTCCATATTCTTTAAGCTTTGAATCAAAAAGAAGGTCGGTAATTTCTACTAATGTTGCCCAATTATGATCAACTTGATTTCTAACTTGAACCTCAATAACTTTATCTGAATCTTTAGCTTTTAAAAATAAATGTAACGACTTATATCCATCTTTCTGGGGTTCTTTAATATAATCATATTCTTTTACAATCTCAAAATCTTTATTCTTTATAATTAATTCTTTTATTTTATAAACATCTGTATTTGATCTTGCAATGCACCTACAGCCACCAATATCCCACATCCTACTAAATCTCATGTCTGGATACCGATTTAATTTTCCAATTATTGACTCAAATCTTTTAATTCGATATGTTACAATAGTTGTCGGATGGATTTTTTTTGAAATACTGCATAAAAAGCTAAAAGTTTGAGACAATATTTCACGATGAGATGTTCTATAATTTTGCAATTCATTTAAAGTTTGATCGCTCAAATTATCTTTTTCAGACCTAATTTTGTTTCCTAATCTATCAATTTCGGCTTTTGATATCGGATGTATCATTTGTGATTTTGTTTTCTTTTTCTTGATTTCATCTAACATCTTTAAAAACTCGATTAATGCAAAGCAACGAAATTAAAATTCTGCTTTTA
>CAZDUU010000154.1:0-5789 GCA_964508675.1 uncultured Bacteroidales bacterium
AATCGGGTATTATTCCATCTCTGGAAACAGAAAAATATTCGTCAAAAATAGTCGAAATAACAGATAATTGCCTAATAATAATATATTTATCATCAACTTTTATCATGGATTTGTTAATGCCATTCATTCGGCGGCTTTCACCCCCGGCAATTATTGCTGCAGATATGTTCATATTGATATATGGACAAATCTAATTATTTCACACTAAAAAAACAATGATTTTCAGATATTTTTTTTTCGTGTTGTGATAATTACAACGCCAATAATTGTAAGTAAACCGCCAACGATCTGATAGGTTAGTGGCAACAGATGTAATATCCAGTAAGCGGTCATCAAAATCATAAAACTTTTTACAGATTGAATTAAAATTGAACGAGAAGCTGGTATGTATTGAAGTGCATAATATCCCATTAATGAACCACACAAAGGACCAATAAAAGCACCATAAGCTGCCAAAAACACAACGTGTCTGTCGGGAAAAAAAGGTTCAGATCCACTAAATAAAAACACTAATGAAAAAATCAATAAAGCTGCTACACGTCCGGTGCTTAACAAGGTAGGATGAATTGAGTCAATATGTTTTTTTACCCAGATAGTATTAGTTGAGTTCGCTAAAACTGTTATATAAACAAATTCGCTTCCTCTGACAAATAAATGTGAAAAATCTAAAGTCCACCTAAAACTAACCATAAATGAACCTAAAATTGTAATAAAAACACCAATGTATTCAATTTTTGTAAAGTTTTCTTTTAAGATGACAATACCTAAAATAGTAACCAACGCCGGCGTCAGATTACCAATAAAAGAAACCATGGCCGGGTTTTCCATTAGTTTGATTGAGTAATAAAAAGAAGAGGTAGAAATTGTTTCAATTATTAAAAAAATCAATAACACCCCTATTTGTTTAGCTTTTAACCTGTAAAGTCCAAATTTTCCAGTAACAGCTTGAAAAATCAAATTATATATTAATGCAAAACTAAACCATAACACGCCAAACTGATAAAGACTGGTCTCATTTAATATAAATTTACTGGTAAAATAAGTATTAACTGCTGTAATTGTGGCACCAGCAGCAAAAAAATAGCCTATAGTCGTTGGTTTTACAGATCTAATCTGCATTAAATAATTTTTCTATTCTTTCCCTAATGGCTTTTGATTCTTCTTCCATCCCCGGCTTTGACATCAAAGCAAACATATTTTTTTTGTACGCTTCAACTCCCGGCTGGTCAAATGGGTTCACACCCAAAAGATATCCACTGATTCCACATGCAATCTCAAAGAAATAAATAAGCTGGCCTATATAAGCCTCATTTATTGCAGGAATTTCAAGTAGTATATTCGGAACTTGTCCGTCAAGATGTGCCAGAAGCGTTCCTAAACGCGCCATGTCATTCACATAGCTGATTCGTTTATAGCTAATAAAATTCAATTTGTCATTATTGTCTGGCTCATGTGGAATCGCTAAATGGTTTGAAGGCTGGTTTACCGACAACACCGTTTCAAACAACATTCTTCTTCCGTCTTGCACATATTGCCCAAGAGAATGTAAATCAGTTGTAAAATCAACTGAAGCCGGAAAAATTCCCTTTCCTTCTTTTCCTTCGCTTTCACCATAAAGTTGTTTCCACCATTCCATAAAAAAATGCATGCGTGGTGTGAAGCTAACCATTACCTCAACGAATTTACCCGAATCATATAATGCATTTCTTACAAGTGCGTATTGAACAGCGGGGTTCTCATCGGCGGAAGCTTTTAAAATATAATGACGCATATGTTTTGCACCGTTCACAATTTCATAAATATCACCACCTGCAACAGCTATTGGGAACAAACCTACCGGAGTTAATACAGAATATCTTCCACCGACATCATCAGGTATTACAAAACGTTCATAACCATCAGCAATGGCTAAATCTAAAAGAACACCTTTTTCTTTATCGGTAATTGCAACAATTCTTTTTCTTGCTTCTTCTTTTCCGTATTTATTTTCAATATGATGTTTCAATAGTCTGAATGCAATTGCCGGTTCAGTGGTTGTACCTGATTTTGAAATAACAGTAATCGCATATTCATAGTCATTTAATACTTCCAATAACTGATGAAGATAATCTTCGCCCATGTTTTGACCGGCGTATAAAACGACAGGTCTTTCTCTGTTTGGCAAAAGCGAATTAAAATTATGGTAAAGCATTTCAATCACAGCACGTGCACCAAGATATGAACCTCCAATACCAACGACAACTAAAACATCTATTTTTTTTCTCAACTCATGAGCAACCTGTTCAATATGTTTCAATTCATCATGGCTAATATTTTCAGGCAAATCAACCCAACCTAGAAAATCATTTCCTTTACCTGTTTTATTTTTCAATGATTGCAGATGCTGAAAAGCTTCCTCTTTTCTTGCATTTAATTTATCTTCACTGATAAAAGACTTGACAAAATCAATGTTTAGTTGAATTGTTTCCATGTTTATTGTAATTTATCGGTTAATAATCGTATTTCGACCGAAGGTGAATATCTTTCGTATAGTATATGGTAAACAGCTTTACAAATTGGCAGGTCTATGTTTTTTTCTTTCGCTATTTCCATAATACTTTTAGCTGCATAATAGCCTTCAGCAACCATATTCATTTCGAGTTGGGCAGCTTTAATGGAATAGCCCTTTCCAAGCATAAGACCCAGCGTACGATTACGGCTAAACTGGGAATAGCATGTTACCAGCAAATCGCCAAGGTAAACATAATCTGTAATTTCTCTGGGATGAGGGTCCACACTATTTATGAATAATTCAATTTCTTTTAAAGCATTTGCTACTAAAACAGCTATAAAATTGTCACCATAACCTAATCCATGAGTTAAGCCTGCTGCAATTGCCATAATATTTTTTAAAGCAGTAGCATACTCAGCTCCAACCACATCTGAATTGATTTTCGCTCTCAAAAAACGGTTTGATAATAATGCTGAAACATTAATTGCTAATTCCTGGTTCAAAGACATCACCGTAAGGTAAGTTAATCTTTCCATTGCAATTTCTTCTGCATGTGATGGTCCGCTTACAAAACCCAAATTTTGGGCAGGAACTTTTAAATGCTGATTCAAGTACTGTGTTACAGTTAAATGACAATTTGGTAAAATCCCTTTAGTAGCAGAAAAAATATATTTATTCTCCACCTCCTCAGGCTTTATCTCATTCAAAAGTTCTTCGGTAAAAGCTGATGGAAGAACCATAAATATAAGTTCGGAATGAGCAAAAAAGTCATGAACAGAATTAAAAATTTTACATTTATCAACTTCTATTTCAACCTCACTTAAATAGGTTGGATTGTGAAAATTTTCGATGATAAAATCACCCATATCTTTATCACGTACCAGCCAGTTTACAAAACGCCCATTTTGCTGTAATATCTTCAAAAGAGCGGTTCCCCAACTCCCTTCACCTATGATACCAATGGATTGCATAACTTTTTTTGCAAAGCTATTTATTTTTATAATTGGTTTTAAAAACCAAATCATCAAGTTATGAACACGTTTTTTATTGAAATCAGAAATTAATTAACAAGTGTATATAAAGCCTCACATTTTGCTAAAAACTTTCTTACTATTTTTGCTAAAAATTTACAGCATGATATCACTTGATGAAGCAATCACTACAGCAGTTCATTGTGCACCTGTTTTACAAACCGAACAAATTCATTTTATCAGTTCCCTGAACAAAATTTTAGCTGAGGATATATATTCTGACATTGCCATTCCTCCTTTCAATAAATCGGCAATGGATGGTTATGCTTTAAAAAAAGAAGATGTTAATAAAGTATTAAAAATTGTACAAACAGTTCAGGCAGGTGATACTCCCATTAAAAATATTAATTCTGGTGAATGTGTAAAAATAATGACAGGAGCGAGACTTCCTGAAAATGCTGATTACGTCGCTAAAATTGAAGACACCGAATTAAACGAACAAGGTCTGGTTTTAATCAACAATGTTGAAAACAAATCGAATATCCGATATGCTGCTGAAGATGTAAAACTTAATGAACTTATTCTAAAAAAAGGCACACTTATACGTCCCCAGGAAATAGCGACATTGGCAACTTTTGGGAAAACAAATGTTAAAGTTTACAGCCGACCAAAAATTAAGGTAGCTTCAACCGGAAATGAGCTGACCGAACCGGACAATAAACCAAATGATGTTCAGATAAGAAATTCAAATTCCTATCAAATATTAGCTCAATGTAAAAAAATGGGAATTGAAGCTCAATACACCGGAATTATTAAAGACAATATGGAAGACACTACCACACATATAAAGAAAATGCTGGAGGGTGCAGATGTAATAATATTCAGCGGTGGTGTATCTATGGGTGATTATGATTTTATACCCAAAGCAATCAGTGAATTGGGATTTAGCACTATTTTTAAAGATATTGCAGTACAACCTGGCAAACCGACTCTGATGGCGCAAAAGGGAAATCAATTTTGTTTCGGACTTCCGGGTAATCCTGTTTCTTCTTTTATGCAGTTTGAACTTATTATTAAACCTTTTCTTTATAAAATGATGGGTTACGATTTCCGGCATCAAACAAATTACCTTCCTTTAGCCCATAGTTACCAGAGAAAAAAAGCCGAAAGAACCAGTTTAATTCCTGTAAAAATCATCGATAATAAAATAGTACCTGTTGATTACCATGGCTCAGCTCATCTTTTTGCTTTAAACGAAGCAGATGGATTTATTACCATTTCGCAAAACACAACTTTTTTAGCTGAAAACACCTATGTTACTGTTCGACTCCTATAACCGAAGAATAAACTACCTTAGAATTTCAGTAACTGACAAATGCAATTTTCGGTGTACATACTGTATGCCCAAAGAGGGAGTTCAGTACATCCCTCATGAACAAATCCTCCGTTTCGAAGAAATTACAGATTTTGTAAAAATTGCCTCAGAGTATGGAATAAATAAAATCCGGTTAACCGGAGGTGAGCCTTTAGTCAGAAAAGGAATAATATCGCTTGTAAAAATGATTAGTCAGATTGATGGAATTGACGATCTTTCAATGACTTCAAACGGATTTTTACTTGAGGAATATGCCCAGCCATTAGCTGATGCAGGTTTAAAACGCATAAATATCAGCCTCGACACGCTTAATCCCGAAACATTCAAACAAATCAGCAGAATAGGAAACCTTGAGCAGGTTTTAAAAGGAATTTTTGCTGCAAAAAAAGCCGGGCTCAATCCAATAAAACTTAATGTCGTTATTAAGAACAACCACAACGAACCGGATGCTCAGCAGGTTGCTGCTTTTGCAAAAGAAAACGGCTTCGAGGTGCGATTTATTCACCTGATGAATCTTGCCAACGGCACATTCAGCCGGGTTGAAGGCGGCGAAGGCGGACATTGCAGCACATGCAACCGCTTAAGATTAACTGCCGACGGATATTTAATGCCTTGTTTATTTAGTAATCAAAAGTACAACACACGAGAGCTGGGCTTTGAACAAGCACTCTTATCTGCAGTAAAAGAAAAACCCGAATCCGGACAAATAAACAACAGCAGAGGATTTTATAATGTAGGAGGATAAACAACCAGTTTAGTTTCTGAGCTTCAAACATTTTCCAAAAAGGGTGAGTGTCATTTTCATCTATAAATTAATTCTTTTTATCGCAAATATTTTATCAAAACAAAAAATTATCTTTGATTTGTGATTTAAAATCTCACAAACATGAAAAATCGTCTAATCACTATTACTTTTCATCTCCTAGTTTGGAGTTTATTATTGCTAACTCCG
>CAZDUU010000155.1:0-5787 GCA_964508675.1 uncultured Bacteroidales bacterium
ATTTCTCCGGGTCCGGGTCTTCCATCCGATTATCCGCAACTGAAAAAAATCATCTATAAGTATTCGTCCTTAAAACCTATTTTGGGCATTTGTCTTGGTCAGCAGGCCATTGCCGAAACCTTTGGCGGGTCGCTCATCAACCTTCCACAGGTATGGCATGGCATTTCACGTGAAACACAGGTTGTAGAAGACGACATTCTGTTCAAAGGTCTTCCAAAATCCTTTCCTACCGGACGTTACCACTCGTGGGTGGTGGACGAAAAAACTTTACCCGACGAATTTATCATCACTTCACGCGATGTGGAAGGCTATATCATGTCGTTGTCGCACAAAAGCCTGCCGGTGAAATCGGTGCAGTTCCATCCCGAATCCGTTCTTACACCAAACGGGAAAGAAATGCTGAAAAACTGGGTGGAATACTATTTTTAACAAAAACAGTAAATGTTATTTCCGTTTAATGGCCAGCTAAGGTAGCTTCCGTTATTTCATAACTTCGCTATGACATCAAAGTCATTACGAGTCTCGCCTGAAAACGAGATGAAGTAATCTATCAAAAAGACATTAAATAATTTTCTAATATAGCTTTGTTTACCAGCAATTTATACATATTAACTTTCTTGTGTTTACCCAAATAACGTTACAAAGAAATAGGCTTCGACAAAGCTCAGCCTGACGGTTGAGTATTAATAATTTGTCATTTTGAGCATCGTCGAAAAATAAACAAAATATACGTCTTTAGACAAATTCATACTTTTAGCGGATTTCTACCTTCAAAAGAGACATTTTTTTGTACTTTTTTTCTTAAAACGTATCATCGTATAAAATCATTTCGTAATTTTGCGAAATATAAAAATAAATAATTATGGAAATTAAAGTACTGGGCACCGGCTGTGCCAATTGCAAAACCTTAGAAAAACATGTTATTTCAGCTCTTGAAGAAATGGGAATAAACACACAGGTAGAAAAAGTCGAAGACATTCAGAAAATCATGTCTTATGGCATCATGAGAACACCCGGATTGGTAATTGACGGAAAAGTAGTTCTGAGTGGAAGAGTTCCATCGGTAAAAGAGATAAAAGAAATCATCGAAAAATATAAATAAAATGAGCAAAAAAGTTGATTTTTCCGAAAATCAAAAACAATTAGCTCAGATTGCCAAAGCCTTAAGCCACCCTGCAAGAATTTACATCATGGAGCGGCTGAGTAAAATGTGCGAATGCTGTACCAGTGGCGAAATGATCGGCGAAATTCCCATCGCGCGTTCTACATTATCACAGCATCTGAAAGAATTGAAATATGCAGGATTGATTCAGGGTGAAATAGAACCACCCAGAATTAAATATTGTGTTAATAAGGAAATCTGGCAAGCAGCTAAAACATTATTTGAGGAATTATTTAAATAGTACGTTTATGAATAAAATCTTATTTTTAATAGCCCTGCTGGCAATCATTACAGCAACTTCGTGTAATAATAATTCCGGCAAAAATGAACAGGTAAGTAATGCAGATTCCATCAATCTGAACACTGAAAACCCTGTTGTGCTTATCTATAATTTTTATGGAACACATCGCTGTCCGTCATGTATTGCCATTGAAGAAGCCACCACCAAAACCCTTGATTCGTGTTTTGCAGGAGAGGTAAAATCGGGAACCATCAAGCGTTACAGTGTAAATATCGACGAAGAAGCCAATGCAAAAATCTGCGAAAAATACCAGGCTTTCGGTTCAGGAATTTTTGTAACCCAGGTTTTAAAGGGGAAAGAAAAAACCACGGACCTCACCGGAAGCGGATTTAAATTTGCTCTTAATAAACAGGAAAAATTTATTGAAATATTAAAATTAACCATTGATTCACTCTTAAAACAATAAAAATGAAAAAAATTATTTTCTGGACTTTAGCCCTGTTACTTTGTATCAATGTCAGCGGGCAGGATGTAACCAAGCCCAATTCCAAAACCAAATTGCTGGTTTATTATTTCCATATTACCAACCGCTGCAACACCTGTAAAAGCATTGAAGCAGCCGTAAAAAAGACGCTCGAAACCAATTTTAAAAATGAACTGGCAAAGGGAACCATTATTTTTCAGACTTTTAACGTTGATTTGCCCGAAAACAAAAAGCTGGTAGATAAATACCAGGCTTATGGTGCTACATTAGCCCTCACACCCATTGTAAAAGGAAAAGAGGCCGGTATTGACGATCTAACTAACTTTGCTTTTTCGAAAATACACGAGGAAGAAAATTTTTCCAAAGAGTTGAAAGACAAAATAAACAGTTACATTAAGTAATTATGGACTTTTTGCAACAATGGCTTGATTCGACCAGCACTCCCCTGCTTTCGGCACTGATATTGGGTATTATGACAGCTATCAGTCCGTGCCCGCTGGCAATGAACATTACAGCAATCGGGTTTATCAGCAAAGATATAGAAAACCGTAAAAGAATTTTTTTTAATGGTCTGTGGTACACCTTAGGTCGTGCTATCAGCTATACGGCATTAGCTTTTGTATTGTATCTGGGAGCAAGCACATTCCACATTGCACGATTTTTTCAAATCAACGGCGAAAAATTTTTAGGACCGTTACTTATCCTCATCGGTTTTTTTATGCTGGATATCATCAAAATTAATTTCCCGGGTTTCAACAGCATTTTAGAACGTTTTGAAAAGAAAGAAAAGAAAAATTCTTACTTGTCGGCTTTATTTCTGGGGATTATCTTTGCTTTGGCTTTTTGCCCCTACAGCGGAGCATTATATTTTGGAATGCTTATTCCTTTGACCATCAGTAGCAGTTCGGGATTGGCACTTCCTGTTGTTTTTGCTTTTGCAACAGGATTACCGGTAATTATTATCGCTTATCTTTTAGCATTCAGCATTTCAAGTTTAGGTAGTTTTTATAATAAAATCAAGACTTTTGAAAAATGGTTCAGAAGAATTGTGGCTGTTGCATTTATTATCGTAGGTATTTATTATATTGTTATGTTTTATTTTTAATCTGTTATAAATATGTCCTCATTTTTTTCGTCTCATAAAGGAAAGCTATTTTTACCCCTGATATTACTGCCATTTTGGTTTATCGTGTTTTATTTTCTACAACCCATAACCGAGTGGATAATATTCGATTTAATCGGAATGACCAGAGGAAATCATCTGGCAGAAGCTTTATGGTTCTTCATTTTTGAGTTTCCTAAAGTTTTGTTACTTCTTGCTCTTATCATTTTTGCGGTAGGCATTATCCGCTCATATTTCACTCCGGAAAGGACAAGAAAAGCACTGGAAGGAAAACGAACTTTTACCGGAAATGTCATGGCTGCCACACTGGGTATAGTGACTCCATTTTGCTCCTGTTCGGCTATTCCTTTGTTTCTGGGTTTTGTAGAAGCAGGGATTCCTCTGGGAGTAACATTTTCATTCCTTATTGCGGCACCCATGATTAACGAGGTTGCCATAGTTCTTTTATACAGCATGTTTGGATGGCAAACCGCGTTGATATATGTAGGAACCGGACTGTTTATCGCTATTTTTGCAGGATGGGTTATCGGGAAGTTAAAACTCGAAAAATGGATAGAATCATGGGTATATGAAACCAAAGTCGGAAAAAATGATCTGGAAAATGAAAAAATAAGATTTTCAGACAGAATAACCATGGGATTTCAGGCCGTGAAAGATATTGTCGGCAAAGTATGGCTTTATGTTGCCCTGGGGATAGCTGTTGGTGCCGGTGCCCACGGATATGTTCCTGCCGATTTTATGGCTTCCATCATGGGAAAAGATGTTTGGTATGCTGTTCCATTGTCTGTACTTTTGGGAATTCCCTTATATTCAAATGCCGCAGGTATTATTCCGATTGTGTCTGTATTGCTCGAAAAGGGTGCTTCACTGGGAACAGCCCTGGCCTTCATGATGTCAGTCATCGGTCTGTCACTGCCTGAAATGATTATTCTGCGAAAAGTGCTTAAAATGCCTTTGATTTTTACATTTATCGGAATAGTCGGAATCGGTATCATGCTCGTAGGATTTTTGTTTAACCTTATTTTTTAGACGAAATTATGCCAGCTAATTATTTTAAAAACAAAGGATTTATAAGTTCGGGATTCATGAATCTCACGCCCCGTGAAGCGTATGATGAAGCATTAGCCGGCGCAGTAATTATTGATGTCAGAGAAAAATATCTAACAGCTTACAAACAATTTGATGTTCCTGTTGTGATTTACATACCCAACAGCATTATTCAGGAAAAATATAAAGAATTGCCTCCTGATGTTCCCCTGATTATTGCAGATTCAGCCGGCTTACGAAGTCACGAGTCCATGCATTTTTTATTAAGTACAGGACTTACAAATATTGCCAATCTTGCCGGTGGAATAATTGAGTGGGAACAGGACGGACTGCCTCTGAAGAAAAACATAAGCGAACAATTGGATGGTTCGTGCATGTGTCAGCTCAGACCCAGAATGAAATAATTATGAAAGTACTTATACTTTGTACAGGAAACAGTTGCAGAAGCCAGATGGCAGAAGCATTCCTGCATTTATCCTACCCTCAGTTCGAAGTTTTTTCAGCAGGTACAAAACCGGCTGAATTTGTTCATCCTTTCGCAATCAAAGTTATGGCTGAAACAGGAATTGACATCAGCCAGAATAAACCCAAACCGGTAGAAATGTTCCTCCATGAAGCCAAATAATTTAAGAACATGAAAATTCGCAAAATATTTTCAACAACTCTAATTTTTCCTTTCTGTTTACCTTAAATTTGGACTTAATGACAGCTATCAGCACTTATCTTTTGACTACCAATAATATTACGATAATTAAGAGCAAATCGACTATAAGGCTTTCAGTTATACTGCTATAGGTGTTCAAAATATGCATAATCTAATTCTTCAAATGAAAGATTTTTTTACTTTGCGCTTTTATATTTTTTACAGGAGCAACAAGATATAAAATCTCTGTATCGTTAAGCTGAAAACTACAGGAGATAAAAATTTCATAACCTCGAAAAATCAGCAATAATAGTAACCTTGTTAATTTATGTTAAATTTTTGGTTTATTATAAATATAGACGTATGTTTGCGTCATTAAACATAATAGCAATGAAAAGCAAAGCAGATAAATTTAACAAGCAACAAAAAGAGCTTGCAGCATTCGCAAAAGTATTTTCGCATCCTGCAAGAATTGCCATCATTCAACTTCTTGCTGAAAAAAAAGAAATCAAAACCGGGAACATTTCAGATGATTTGCCTATTGCCCGTACTACTGTTTCACAACATCTAAAAATTCTTAAAGATGCCGGAATTATTCAAGGCACTATAGACGGGCTAAAAATTCACTATTGTCTTGATATGAAAAAACTCAACGATATCAGAGAAAAACAAAGTGCATTTCTGTATAATGTAATTTCAGATTTTATATGTCAGTGTTAAACTTTAAATTTATGTACAATGAAAAAATTAGTTATCTTATTATTTTCACTATTATTTGCAACAGTAAACATTTTTGCACAAGGTGCAAAAACAGAAATTGAAAAAGCTCAGAGATCAGGTAAATCCATTTATCTGATAGTTACCGACAAATCGGCTGCAGGTACCGATGCCCTTGAAAAAATGGTTAATGATGCTATAAAAAAAACAAAGAATACAGCAATGGTTAAATTAAATCGCGACGACAAGGACAATGCAAATTTAATCTCAAAATACAGGTTGTCCGGTGCTCCATTGCCGATAATTCTTGTGTTGGCTTCAAATGGCGTTGCTTCTGGAAGTCTTACAATAAAAGATGCTACGGTAGAAA
>CAZDUU010000156.1:0-5783 GCA_964508675.1 uncultured Bacteroidales bacterium
TTCATCGTTTCTTATCATCCAGCGGAGAAAAAGATTTAAACGCTTGGCAGCAGAGTTTTTTGATACGTTGGAAATGTGCTTCAGGCAATGTGGATTTTGAGTATATGATGATACAGTCCGATAAAATGCATCGAGTGCGAAATATATATCTTTATTGCTTTTATAAGCCAGGGTAAACAGGTTTTCCATCCCGCCGTGTTCTGTGTAAATCTTGTGCAATACCCACATTAGTTCAATGATGTCATTCCCGTTAATGGTGCGATGCTTAAACAAGCTCAGAGGATTCACGTTCTTCTTTTCAATGTTGATAATGAAATCAAACGGTTTGTTTTCCATCAGTTCCATTAGCAAACTGGCATCTTTGATTATCTGTTTTCGGTTGCCCCATGCCATGAGTGTGGCGAAAAAACCGGCAATTTCAATATCTTCTTTCTTTTTAAATAAATGTGCTACCTGAATGGGGTCGTCTGCAATAAACGACGGTTGATGATACTTTTCGTAATACTTATCCAGGAGTGATTGAAGCTTATCATGTGAATAGGATTTAACCATATGTTAATATTTAATTTTTGAATTTAGTGATATTTTAAGCATCTTTGAATGCTCAAAGTCTTTACGAAAATGCTTATATCGAACAGGGAATTATTTAAGGTTATTATCAGAAACATTGGCAAAAAAGGCTTTGTTAAAATTCTCTTGCAATCTACAAAGGTAAAACGAATCAATCAATTTTATGCTGAGCACGAAAAAGATGATACCGATACCTTTATTCAGGCTGTTTTTAATAAATCAAACCTCCGGTTTTCTTTCAATACACAGGAAATAAGTCGCCTACCCGAAAAAGGCCCTTTCATTATTATTTCCAATCACCCTTTTGGCGGAATTGATGGTTTGGTTTTGTATAAAATTCTGAGCACGCAGCGTAGCGACTTAAAGATTATGGCCAGCCATAGCCTCCGGAAAATCTCTCCGCTCAAAGACATCATACTCCCGGTGGATTCACTGAGTGAAAAAGAACCAAAAGAGTATAGAATCAAAGGAACCAAGACGGCATTTCAGCATCTGAACGAAGGCGGATGTCTTATACTTTTTCCTGCCGGCGAAATAGCCTCGTTTCAGCATCATCAGAGAATGGTAACCGACAAGCAATGGCAATATAGTGTTATTAAGTTTATACAAAAAGCCGGAGTTCCGGTTATTCCTGCCTATCTGAACGAAGCTGACGAGCCATGGTATATCAAATGGATGCCTCGCATTATACGGATTAATAAAACCCAGGATTTGCCGCAGGAACTGTTCTTTAGAAATAACCTTCAGATACAGTGCAGAATAGGGAAGGTAATTAAACCTGAAATAATGCAGTCGTTCGAAAGTGTTTCGCAATTGGGACGTTACTTGCGCGTTAAATCTTATGCATTGGGATCACCTTTGAATGTTAATCAGTTCTTCCCTTCAATAAAAATAGGTTATGCTAATCCTGAAGCGATTGTTCCTCCTGTTGAATATAAGATTCTGAACGATGAAGTCAACTCTTTGAGTAAGGATTATTTTCTGTTTAAGGTGAACCAATTTAAGGTGTTTTGTGCTCCTGCTTTTGTTTTACCCAATGTGTTGAACGAAATAGGCCGTCTGCGCGAGGTTACGTTCAGACAGGTGAAGGAAGGGACCAACAAAAGTATTGACCTCGACGAGTTTGATTTGTACTATAACCATTTGTTCATCTGGGACGAGGAAAATAAAAAAATAGTTGGTGCATATCGTATCGGGAAAGGGAAAGACATTCTGAACGAATTTGGTATCAAAGGTTTTTACATTCAGACACTTTTTTTTATTGAAGAAGCCTTTTTCCCGATTTTAAAACAATCGCTCGAACTGGGAAGGTCGTTTATTGTAACTGAATATCAGCAAAAACCGCTACCACTATTCCTGCTTTGGAAAGGAATTTTGTATTTCCTGCTCAAAAACGAGGAATACCGCTACCTGATAGGCCCTGTAAGTATCAGCAGCAGCTACAGCTCAGCTTCCAAGGCATTGATAACAGCATTTATAAAGAAATATTACTTCGAAAACGATTTCAAGGATTTTGTTCATCCGCGAACAGCCTTTGATCCTAAGTTTCCCGAAATTGATACTGATGTTTTACTTTCCACAACCAATGATGATTTGTCGCACCTCGATAAACTCATCGAAGAAATTGAAGTAAACAATGTCAAAATTCCGGTATTATTGAAAAAGTATCTGAAGCTTAATGCACGTATTCTGGGTTTCAATCTTGACCCAAACTTCAATGATGCATTGGATGGTTTGATTTTACTCGATTTATATAATGTTCCACAGGATGTGGTTTTGTCACTTTCAAAAGAATTCAACGACAGCGAAATTTTAAAACGCTTCGAAAGTGTCAATCAGGAAAGGTAGAAAGTAAACATTCCTAAACCTCGGAAGAATTAAGAAGTCAGAATTAAAAATTATAATTTTGATATTTGAATTTTTAATTGATAAATTTCAATGATCTTTGCGAAAACTTGGCGTCCTTTGCGTTTAAATAAAATCAAACTTCATGACAGAACAAGATCTGATTTGCAGAAGGTCTGCTGTTAAATGGCTCAGCATGACTTTTATTGATTATTTGTCAAATTGAGTTTATCGAAATTTATACAAATTGAAATTACCGGAATAAAAAAGGCGCAGGATAAACCTACGCCTACATTACAAACTAAAAGAGTTCAGACTCTTATGCGTTTACAACTTCTTTAATCTCCGGAATTTCGCGACGAAGAGCTTCTTCTACACCGTTTTTAAGTGTCATAAGGCTGTAAGGACAAGCACCGCATGCACCCTGTAAGCGAACTTTAACGGTCAAATCGTCGGTAACTTCCAATAAATCTATGTCGCCGCCGTCATCTTGTAAATAAGGACGAAGTTGCTCAATAACTTCAGCTACTTTTTGGTCAATTTCCTGTTTTGTCATAATTATAAAATTTATTTATGTGTAATTTCTACTTTTTTAGTTGGTTCCTGTTTGTTGCGGTCGTTCAGCGAATTCAAAAGGTTTTCGGCCAGATTTCTGAATGCTTCACCTTCGATGCTATGAGCGTTTACAACGGGTTTGCCTTTATCGCCTGATTCGCATATGCTCTGAACTAAGGGAATCTGTCCCAGCAAAGGAACATCAAATTGTTTGGCCATGCGTTCGCCACCGTCTTTGCCAAAAATGTAATATTTATTTTCGGGAAGTTCGGCAGGTGTAAACCACGACATATTTTCAATAATACCCAAAACAGGAACATTGATAGACGGGTTGCGAAACATGCTCACGCCTTTGATAACGTCAGCAATGGCAACATCCTGGGGAGTGGTAACGATGGCAACTCCTGTAACGGCAACAGTCTGAACCAAGGTAAGGTGAATATCTCCTGTGCCGGGAGGCATGTCAATAAGCAGTACATCCAGTTCGCCCCATTCGGTTTGTTCGATAAGCTGTTTCAATGCACTGGTAGCCATGGAGCCTCTCCAGATTAAAGCCTGGTTTGGATCGACAAAAAAGCCGATGCTCAAAACTTTAACTCCGAATTTTTCCAATGGTTTTATCAGCTCAACGCCTTCTTCAACCATCACTTCGGGCTTTTCGTTTTCCAGACCGAACATTTTGGGCATGGAAGGCCCGTAAACATCACCGTCAAGAAGTCCTACTTTATAACCGTTCATTGCTAAAGCAACAGCAAGGTTAGCAGCAACTGTTGATTTTCCAACTCCACCCTTTCCTGATGCTACGGCAACAATATTTTTAACTTTATCTAATGCTTCGAACTTTTTTTCTTTTACTTCGGGAAACTGGTTTTCCACCACAATTTCTTTTCCTTTGATTTTAAGTTTTAAAAGCTCTTCAACATTTCGTTTAATGGTGTTGGCAAAGGGGTCAACGTGTTTTTTGTAGAGCAGAACAACCCGAACCTGCCTGTCGTTTATTTCAACCTTGCTGATAAGGCCGGCATCGGTGATGTTTTGCTTTAATTCCGGATGTATAATGGCTTTTAACCATTCTTTTATTTCCTGATGCATATTTTTTTTTGGCAAAGATACAAAATATTATTTAGACTAATTCTGTATTAGGATCCCAAAAATATTTAAAAAAATCTTTTACCTGGTTATTTTCAACGATGATTCCTTCGGCCTTCAGACAATTTTCCATTTCGTCGGGTGAGGAAAAATGGGCTTTCCCTGTGAGCAATCCATTCTTGTTTACTACCCGGTGCGCCGGAACCGGAGGATTTTGCCCGTGCGACTGGTTCATTGCCCAACCTACCATTCTAGCTGCTGATGAAGCGCCGATAAATTTGGCAATGGCACCGTACGAAGTCACTCTTCCATATGGAATAAGGCGAACTACTTCGTAAACACGCTCAAAAAAGGAATCATCCCTGTAAAGCGGGTCGGAGATATTGTTCTTCAATCGTTTGGTAGGTTTCATCGTCTAATTCGATTAGCGGCTTATCTGGCTTTTGCCATTTGATATATGTAATTTTCTGTCCTTGTTCCATGAATAGATTTTCGTAGTGAGTGCAGATGTTGTGAATTTCATCGAGGATCTGAGTGTGGTGCACATCGTCAGAATGTTCCAGAACACGGACATTGTTTTTTTGTAGTAAAGCCAAAGTATAGTAATAAAGGAAAGTACAGTCGGTTTTAAGGTGTAAAACAGCTTCGGGCTTTAGAATAGAAAGATATTTATTGATAAAATGCGACGATGTAAGGCGTTTCTTGGTCCAGCGTTTTTTTGGTTGCGGATCGGGAAAGGTAATCCATATTTCATCGACTTCGGCAGGATTGAAAAAGTTTTCAATCAGTTCTATTCTTGTCCTGAGAAAGGCGGCGTTGCTTAATTTGTTGTTTATAGCGGTTTTGGCTCCGACAAACATACGGGAACCTTTAATGTCAATGCCGATATAATTTTTATTGGCAAAAGCAGAAGCCAGGCCGACTGTATATTCGCCTTTACCGCATCCAAGCTCTAAAACAACGGGGTTGGAGTTTTTAAAAACTTCGGAATTCCATTTTCCTTTTTGGGCAAAAATTTCGTCTTTGCCAAGTGGAGGTTGAAAAACATTGGAAAAAGTTGCCATTGCAGCAAAGCGTGCGGTTTTGTTCCTGCTCATAAATTATTCAATCGGTTCAATGCGGATGCCAACATCTTCGAGGTTTTCCATTTTTTCGCTGCGCATAGCCTGCTCCAGCGTGAAGGTATAAGTACCTGAGAATGGAAAACGCACATCGGGCTTGTATAAAAATTTGTTGAAATAAATATCGCCGAGATTACTTTTGCCGTACCACTTGCCTTTTTCGTCGGCAAGAAGACAATTGATGGTGTCTTTGAGTTCATCGCCTTTGGGAGATCGCACCGTAACGAACATATACAAGTTGCGACGTGAGTAATTGCCGTTATTGCGGATGTTTATGAAAATCCGGTACGGATGTAGCGTATCTGTAATGGCAACGTCGAACTTTACGATTTCTTTTCTGTCCCACGATTCGGATGCAAAGGGATGATTCTGATCAAACAAAGCATTGTCGGAACAGGCAAACAAAAGCATAAGCGGTATGATGAAAAACAGATTCTTCATGTTTTTTTGCAAAGTTAATGGAATTTTGTCAATGCAGAAATGGGGGTGGTGGAAAAGAGAGTTTGTGAGGGAGAGATTAATTGCCCAAGTTCGGTTTAAGCAGCCTTTCTATATTAACTTTCTTTTGCTTGCCCAAAAAGTCAAGGCTTCGACTGGCTCAGT